>JAJTBH010000329.1 GCA_021287005.1 Anaerolineae bacterium | reverse complement strand
TCTTCGGCTTCCCGGATATCCATCCAGACGCCATAAAGGCAGCAGGCAGCCCGGCATTCATCCAGCTTGCAGCGCCGCATGGGTTCACATTGATAAAGGCGGGGGTTGATATTCATCCGACCTATTTTACACCTTTTTGCTTGTAATCCCGGAACAAGGTCTATATCCATTTAACCTAAAATGCATTATGATAAAGAGAAGTTGAGAAAAATGGAGCTCATTTTTTGTGTTAACAAGTTTCCGGCACCCTATAAGGCGATAAACATTTGGAGTAAAATTGTCCCTTAAAATAAACCCGAAGATGTTCATACAATTAAAAAGGAGATAAAGATGGCAGCCTGGAAAATCTTGTTAACTGACGGTTTGGAAGAAAACGGCCAGGAAATATTACGAAAATCAGCCGATGTCGTCAATAATCCCACCATTACGGCTGAAGAACTGCTTCAGGTGGTCGGAGAATATGATGCTTTGATTGTGCGCGGCCGCACCAAGGTGACTCCCGCCGTATTTGAAGCCGGGAAAAAGTTAAAAGTTGTGGGCCGTTCCGGTGTGGGGGTCGATAATATCGATCTGGCCGCCGCTAAGGCGCATGGCGTCAGTGTGGTGAACGCGCCCGTTTCAACATCCATTTCAGTTGCTGAATTAACCCTGGCATTGATGCTTTCGTTGGTGCGCGAAATTCCGCGAGCCGATGCAGGCATGAAAAACGGTAAATGGCTCAAAAAGGAACTGGAAGGGGCTGAATTATACGGTAAAACGCTGGGTGTGATCGGTTATGGACGGATTGGCAGCCTGGTTGGTACGCGCTGTGCTGCTTTTGGTATGTCTGTGATCGCATATGATCCGCAGTTATCAGCTGAAGAAGTGCGCCGGCGCGGGGCGGCTTATGCAACCCTGGATGAATTGCTGGCGCAGTCGGATTTGATTTCATTACATATCCCGTTAACCGGCGATACGCGCGGGATGATTAACGAAGCCACGATTGCGAAAATGAAAGATGGTGTACGCATCGTTTGTGCTGCGCGCGGCGGCGTGATTGATGAAACCGCCCTGTTAGCCGCACTTGAATCAGGTAAAGTCGCCGGCGCTGCGCTGGATGTTTTCAGCACCGAACCGCCCGGACAGACGGCTCTGGTGAGTCACGCGCGCGTGGTTTGTTCGCCGCATGTCGGCGCCCAGACTGCCGAAGCGCAAATTCGGGCTGCCATTGATATTTCAAACGAGGTTCTGGCAGCATTAAAAGGTGAAACATTACGATGGAAGGTCGCATGAGATTATGAAGAAAAAATTGGAGCAGCTTAAAAGCCTGTTACACGAAATTACGGATTTAAACCATATTATTGCCATTCTGGGTTGGGATCAACAGACCTATATGCCCGAAAAAGGCGCAGCGGAGCGCGGCAGCCAGATTGAAACCGTCACTCGCATCGCCCATTTAAAATACACCAGTGATGAACTGGCAGACCTGGTTGAAGAATTGATGAACCAGGTCAATAATATGGACCCGGATTCAGATGAAGCCTGTTTAATTCGCAAAACACACCACAACCTGGTGAAACAAAAAAAGGTTTCCACCGAATGGGTCTCTGAATTTGCCAGAGTGACCACCGTGGCGCAGTCGGTATGGGAAAAGGCGAGGGCGAACTCCAATTTTAAGATGTACCAGCCTCATCTGGAAAAAATTGTGTCCATGCGGCGTGATTATGCCGAATTTTTCGCGCCGTATGAACACATTTATGATCCGATGCTGGATGATTATGAACCCGGCATGAAAACCACTGAAACAATGGCTATTTTTAATGTCCTCCGTCCGCGCTTGATCCAATTAATTCAAGAAATTGGCAATCATACCCAGGTGGATGATTCATTCCTGCACCAGAATTATGACGAACCCAGACAATGGGATTTCGGCGTGGACGTGCTTAACCATATGGGTTTTGATTGGAAACGCGGCCGGCAGGATAGAACGGCTCATCCTTTCACCAATACCTTCGCGATGGACGATGTTCGGATTACGACACGTTTTATGCCGGATTATTTTCCTTCGGCTTTGTTCAGTTCAGTCCATGAAGGGGGGCACGCCTTGTATGAACTGGGATTCGCGCGCAACCTGGCACGCACCCCGTTGGCAGATGGCGCGTCAATGGCGGTGCATGAATCGCAGTCGCGTTTGTGGGAAAACCTGGTGGCGCGTTCCTTACCCTTCTGGAAGTTCTTTTACCCGCGTCTGCAGCGCGTATTCCCGGCGCAATTAAGCGGCGTCGATGTAAAATCTTTCTACCAGGGGATTAATCGTGTGCAGCCTTCCCTGATTCGGGTGGAATCGGATGAAGCCACTTACAGTCTGCATATTATGCTGCGCCTTGAATTGGAAATTGCCATGTTAAAAGGCGAGATCGCAGTGAAGGACATTCCGGAAGCATGGAACGAGCGGATGCAGACCTACCTTGGAATTACACCGCCGGACGACGCCCTGGGCGTTTTACAGGACATTCACTGGGCATTTGGTGGTATTGGATATTTTCCGACTTATGCTTTGGGAAATGTTATTTCAGGGCAGATCTGGCAGAAAATAAACAGTGATATTCCCGACCTGGACCAACAAATGGAAAAGGGAAAATTCTCCGGTCTGTTGACCTGGCTGAGAGAAAACATCCATCGCTACGGTGCAAAGTATGAACCGCAAGATTTGGTTTACCGGGTGACCGGCAGCAAGATCACACCGGAACCTTACTTAAATTACCTTGAGAAAAAATACGGACAGATTTATTCGTTATAACAAACAATGAATTTTACAAGCTTTTTTCGGGGATGGGTGTTATTTGGCCTGGTATTAATTTTGTTAATACCGACAGCGTGCAGCCGGGAAGATCTATTAAACCTGCTGTTTACCGCCACGCCGACATTAACATTGACGTTCACACCATCAGCCACGTTAACACCCAGCCCCACAGCGTCCGCGACCGCCACACCCACATCCAGCCCGACGCCTCAGCCGAGTGAGACCCCCACGGCAACAATCGCTCCAAGCGATACGCAGCCGGCTGAAAGCCCGACATTCGGGCCATCGCCAACGCGCACACCGTCTCCGAGCCTGACTGCTACGGAAACAGAAATCCCTTCAGCCACACCGATTCCTTCCATTACACCCACACCGACCCCACACCTGGCATTTTTACGCCTTTCAAAACCGGGTTGGATGTCTAAAGTAGTTTCTCCCATTCGGGTTGAAGCCGTCGTCTCTCCCGGAGAAAACGGCCGGGTTCAGATTAACCTGATTGGCGAAGATGGGCGTATCATTTCAACCCAGGAGTTGCGGTATTCGCTGCAAAGTTTTCAGCGTTATATGCTGCAGCAAAAGGTCGACTTCACAATTCCCGGTCCGGCTGAGTATGGGCGGCTCGAAATTCGCACCCGTGATCGCCGGGGTAGGGATATGTCCTTAACATCGGTGGATCTGCTGCTGCTTTCGTTGGGGCGTGATGAAATTTATGCGCCTGTCAGCCTGTTGGAACCCTATATCATTTATTATCCGGAAGAAAATGATGTGATTAAAGGCGGTTTATTGCTGGTTAATGGGGCCGTGCAACCGGTAAACCAGAACCCGATTATTTTTGACCTGGTGAATGAAACCGGCCGGGTGTTGGGTTCAACCCGCATCAGCGCACCGCAGGTTGAGGAAGGGCAGACGCACGCGGCGTTTTCGGCTGCCGTGCCGTATCAGGTCAGCGGATTAACCGATGCACGCCTGATAATGCGCCAGGAAAGCGCCGGGCGCATTTCCGGAAACGTGGCCATCACCAGTCTGCTGGTAAAATTGCAGCCCTGAAAAGAGCTGACAAATTCCCGTACCCTAATATTAAATAAAAAACTGCCCGATGTTTGTCGGGCAGTTTTTTCGTTTTGGTTTAGGCTCCACCGGCTGTATAGAGCGATGGATCGGTGGGGGTCAAACCGGAAGGATCGTGGACGAATACAAAGTCACCTTCTTTGGCCCAGTCGAAGACCCAGCGCGCGTCGCCGATAGACATGTTAACGCAGCCGTGAGACTGCTCATAACCAAACATGGCGCGCCAATAGGCGCCGTGAATGGCGCGTTCTTTGTCAAAATACATGGTCCAGGGTACGTCTTCAAGGTAATAATAATCCGAACCGTCGGCTTCAAAAGCGCCGCTCATGGTTTCGGTTGCTTTTTTCTGATAAATCTGGAACAGGCCGGGACGGGTGTAATAAGGTTCCATTCCGGAGGCAATCAGGGTGGCGAAAAGCAGTCTGCCGTTTTCATAAACGGAAAGCGTTTGTTCGTATAGATTTACATCAATCCAGCGGTTGTTATTAACACCTTCCGGCGCGGTGGCATCCACTTCAAGCTGGCGAATATAACGCCGTTCAACCCACTGGTTTAAACCGATCATATACCACTTAACACCATCCATTTCCTGCATCTGATAAATCTGTACGGGACTTTGATTGGAGAGGGTAACCGTAGTTTCAGCCGATTGATAACCGGGGGCAA
>JAJTBH010000328.1 GCA_021287005.1 Anaerolineae bacterium | reverse complement strand
CTGCTGCCTGTATAAATTTGAAGATGAAGATACGGGTGAATTTTTTTATACCAATGTCGTCTGTCGGTATTTAAATATGGAAAACTGCCGCTGCACGGTTTATGATGAACGCACCACATTGATGCCCACCTGCCTGGCCTTAAATGTCAGGCTGGTTAACGAACTGAAATGGATGCCGGAATCCTGCGCTTATCGCCAGTTGGCCGAAGGCCGCCCGCTGGCAGCCTGGCACCCGTTGGTTTCAGGCAATCCCAACTCAATTCATGAAGCCGGTATTTCGGTTAAAGACAAAACATTAACCGAAAACGATGTTGATATGGATAACCTGGAAGATTACATTATTGATGACGGCGAGGCCTTTGAAGAATAAAAAACTGCATTAAAAACGGATAGGGAAAACCGTCCGTTTTTTTGTTTAACAACCGGTTAATTTTCTGGTATCATCATATTCCTAAATAAACCTGGAGTATAATTCAAACGTTATGTCAAAAGTAGCCATTGTTACCGATAGCAGCGCCTATCTCCCCGAAGAAATCATTGCATCTTACCCCATACATGTTATTCCATTAACCTTAAACTGGGACGGTAAGGATTATCGTGACGGCGTAGATATCAAAGCCGTCGAGTTTTATACCCGCCTGGCCACCAGCAACAGCATTCCCACCACCAGCCAGATCCCCGTATTTGAATATGAAAAAATGTTCAGCCGCCTGTTGGACGAAGATTACGATATTTTGACCCTGCCCATTTCCAGCGGCATATCGGGAACGCTTCAATCGGCTTTACAGGCCAAAGAGCTATTTAAATGCGCGCCGATTGAAGTCATCGACAGCAAACTGGTTTCAATGGCGCTCGGTTTTCAGGTACTTGCCGCCGCCCGCGCCGCCGTAGAAGGCGCCAGCCTGGAGGAATGCCTCGCCGTTGCCAGAGAAGCCTATGGCAAAATCGGTGTTTATTTCACCGTGGATACGCTTAAATACCTGCACCAGGGCGGGCGTATTAACAGCGCCAAACACCTGGTCGGCACAGCCTTAAACATCAAACCCGTACTCGAGATTCGTGACGGCAAAATTGAGCTGGTCAGCAGCGTGGTCTCCAGCCGCAAAGCAATTGAACGGATGATAAAACTGGTCGAAGAAGGTATTAACGGCCGCGAGCCGGTGCGTATTTCGGTGTTTCATGCCAACGTACCTGAACAGGCCCGCGAACTGCAAGATCGCCTGATGGAACAATTTAACGCCGTAGAAGGCATTCTCAGCGAGGTCAGCCCGGTGGTGGGTTCACATACCGGCCCCGGCACCCTCAGCATTGCCTACATGGCCGGCTGATAAAAATTTTTAATTAATAAATAAACGGGACGGTTGTAAGCCGTCCCGTTTTTATTTTTAACCCTATGACAGGTCGTTAATTTGAGCTTTTAACTTATCGGCCGATTCAAGATAACCGGCCAGCTTCTGGCGTTCCTTATCCACCACCGCCGCGGGCGCTTTTTCGGCAAAAGAGCTGGAAAGCAGCCCTTGCAGGCGACCAATCTGGCTGTTAATTTCATCCAGTTCTTTTTGCATGCGGGCCCGTTCGGCTTCCGTATCCACCAGGTCACTTAAGGGCAAATAAACTTCAATACCCTGCACCACCACAACCACCTGCCCCTGGGGTTTTTCGGGTAATTCTTTCACCAGGGTAATCTGGTCGGGGTCCAGGTGTGAGAGCGCGGTTATTGATTGTTTCTGCTCAGAGATCAACGCCAGTTTATCGCCGGCCACAAAGGTAGCCGGAATGCGTTTGCCGGGCGTAACCTTCTTTTCGGCGCGCATATTACGCAAACTGCGAATGATATCCTGCACCAGGGCGAAATCGGCAACCTTCTGGTCTTCCCAGCCTTCCGGGGACTGCGCCTCAGGCCAGTGGGCCACAATCAAAGCTTCTTCCCAGCCGTCTTTGGGGCGGTAACACAGCGAACATTCTTCGCAGGTGGCTTTCAGGTGCGACCAGAGTTCTTCGGTCACAAAGGGGGTAAAGGGGTGCAGCAGGCGCAAACAGGTGTCAAAAACGCGTGCCAGGGTATAAGCAGTGTAGTGTGCGCGGTCGCCGCCTTCGGCCAGTTGCAGTTTGGCAATTTCAAGGTACCAGTCGGCAAATTCGCTCCAGAAGAAATCATAAATCTGGCGGCCGGCTTCACCGTATTGGTGCGAGGCAAACAAACGCTCCACTTCGCGAATCACGGATTGCAGCCGCGCCCAGATCCAAGAATCGGCCAGGGTCCATTCGGCCTCGGCTTTGGCGCCGGCGGGCGCCTGGTCAATGGCGTTAAACACAAAACGGCCGGCGTTCCAGATCTTGTTGGCAAAGTTGCGGTTGGCTTCCACCTTTTTGGTGCTCAGGTTCATATCATTGCCCGGTGTGGAACCGACCAGCAGGGTGAAACGCAGCGCATCGGTGCCCAGTTCATCCATTGTAATCAGCGGGTCGATCACGTTCCCCTTGGTTTTGCTCATTTTTGCGCCATGTTCGTCGCGGATTAAGCCATGTAAATAAACGGTACTGAAGGGCGGTTTACCGGTGAATTCAATGCCCATCATGATCATACGCGCCACCCAGAAGAAGAGGATGTCGTAACCCGTTTCCATCATGGCGTTGGGATAAAAATATTGCAGATCGGGGGTCTGGTCGGGCCAGCCCAGGGTTGAGAAGGGCCACAGGCCCGAAGAGAACCAGGTGTCGAGCACATCTTCATCCTGGCGAATGCGATGGCCGTGGCATTTGGAACATTCGGTCACATCCTGACGCGAGACCATCATCTCGCCGCAGTCGTCGCAGTACCAGACCGGCACGCGGTGCCCCCACCACAATTGGCGGCTGATGCACCAGTCTTCAATATTTTCCAGCCAGTTGTAATAAACCTTGGCAAAACGCTCCGGCACAATCTTAATCGAGCCGTTGCGCACCGCTTCGAGGGCGGCATCGGCCATCGGTTTAATGGTAACAAACCACTGGGTTGAGATCATCGGTTCCACAATCTCACCGCCGCGCTGTGAACGCGGTACTTTGAGCGTATACGGTTCTTCCTTGATCACCAGGCCGGCGCTGCGCATATCTTCCCAGAGTTTTTTGCGGCAGGCAAAACGATCCATGCCGGTGTAAATGCCGCCGTTTTCGTTGACTCTGGCTTCTCGGTCAAGCATGCTGATCATTTCAAGCCCGTGGCGCTGGCCAATGGCATAGTCGTTGGGATCGTGCCCGGGGGTGATCTTTAAAGCCCCTGTGCCAAACTCGCGGTCGACATAATCGTCGGCGATCACCGGAATGGCGCGCCCCATCATGGGCACCAGCACTTTGCGGCCGACGAACTTGCGGTAACGTTCATCCTCCGGATGCACAGCCACAGCCGTATCCCCCAGAATGGTTTCGGGGCGGGTGGTGGCAACCGGAATATATTCCTGCGGATTATCGGCCAGAACATACTTAAAGTGATAGAGAAAACCGGGTTCTTCGGAATATTCCACTTCAAGGTCAGAAACGGCCGTTTTGAGACCGGGCGACCAGTTCACCAGGCGCGGGCCGCGGTAAATCATACCTTTTTCATACAGGCGCACAAAAGCCTCGCGCACAGCGCGCGAAAGACCGGCATCCAGCGTAAAACGTTCGCGGTCCCAATCGCACGAAGCGCCCAGGCGGCGAATCTGGTGGGTGATGATGCCGCCGTATTTTTGTTTCCATTCCCAGGTACGGGCTTCAAAAGCTTCGCGTCCCAGGTCTTCACGGCGTTTGCCTTCCTGCATTAACAGTTTTTCCACCTGCAACTGGGTGGCAATGCCGGCATGATCAGAGCCGGGCACCCACAGGGTGGAATAACCCTTCATCCGATGGTAACGAATCATCAGATCTTCCATCGAAACGAACATGGCATGCCCCAGGTGCAGCCCGCCGGTTACATTCGGTGGAGGAATTGAGATAACATAAGTTTTTTGGGTCGGGTCAAAACCCGGTTTTTGCGGGTCGCTGACCGGCTTAAAATAACCGCTCTTTTCCCACCACTGGTAGAGGCGTTCTTCAACTGTCTTAAAGTCGTACACCTTTGGCAACTCGTGTGCAGGCATTCCATCCTCCTGGAAAACAATAACGAATTAAAAAATAAATCCTTTCATCCCAGAGGACGAAAGGTTCTTTCGCGGTACCACCTCTATTCGCTGCAATCATGGCAGCGCGCTTCGGTTGCGTTTTAACGGGCGCTCTCGTGCCGGTCTATTCACCCTGGCGGGTTTTCTTCGGCAATCAACCGGACGACTTCAATCCATTTCACCTGCGGAGGCTTTCAGCCACAGACCTCCTTCTCTGCCAGGCCATTCAGGATTTACTCCTTCCGGCACTTTCTTATGACACTGTGCAATGCAAGAAATACAAAAACACAGTAAAATTATTGTGCTGATTATACAGATTCTTAGCAAAGGTGTCAACCAACTATGAACAACCCAAAATGGCTCGAATGGGCCCAAAAGTTACAGTCCCTGGCCCGCGCCGGTTTAA
>JAJTBH010000327.1 GCA_021287005.1 Anaerolineae bacterium | reverse complement strand
ACAAACAAATCTCGGCCGCCTTCATTGGCATAATGTTTGTTATCCGGCACAATCGGGTACATCACCATGACTGCCGCGCTGCCGTCCCACAAAGAATCTCCCATCGAGGCAATACAGGCGGCTACCATCTCGGACATGCGTTCATGATGTGTTAACTGCCCGCGTTTGATCAGGTCGATGATATTTAATGCCACCACCCTGCCGATTACCCCCGAAACCATGCCCGTGCGCGGCGGTGCCGCTGAAATGGATAAGCCGTTTTTATTTACATGCGGTTTTGATATGGGACCGGGCGGCGCAAAAGCGATACCGGCTGCAAAAATATTGGGGTAATTGGGGTTTTGATAGGCTGCCGGCCAGGCATCCGGGTCGTTTTCCAGGGTTTCATAATTTAAACCGTATTTGCCGTCCACCAGAACCAGGCCGGCTTTGTTGACCATCTTTTCCGAAACATCCTGTTCATCTTTGCCCAGGTATTTGATCGGTTGACCGGTAAACTGTGGGATCAACATGGCAAAATCAAAATCGGTTTCACCCGTCTCACCCTCATAATTTTCCCAGTATATTTTATTTTGTTCAACTCTGGTGACCCCTGTTTGGGTTTGCCAGCGAATGCCGTGATCTTCAAAAACGGCTTCAATAAATTCAGAGCTTTCCAGCAATCCACCCTGATGTTTCACCTGCAAACCGCGTACGCCAAAATCACCCAGGGAACGTTCATTGGAAAGCCAGAGTAAATCAGCTTTGTCACGAATTCCTTTTTTTAACAGGTCTTTATGAATATTTTCAAGATATTCAAAGGCCGCCCCCTGACAGGTAGCGCCCGGATGCCCCGTACCGATCACAATCCGCTGCCTTTCACCGCGTTTGAGTTTCTCCACCATTGCCAGATAAGCATCTCGTGCTTCAACGGCATGCGGCAGAGAACAAATGGAATGCGTAAACCCGGCTTCCGGGCCCAGTCCGGGTGTGCCGGCAAAGTTTAACTTTGGGCCGGTGGCTACCACCAGGTAATCGTAATCCAGCCGTATCCGTTCTTTACCGCCGGAGATTTCTCCGATAACAAATTGATCCCCCTGCTCAGGGTGTACCTCCTTTGCAGCCGCATGGATAAAATGAACTCCCAGGCGCTCATAAACCGGTTTTAATTTAAAAACGGTCTGTTCGGGTTTCATATGACCTACCCCCACCCAGACCCACGATGGAATATAACTGAACATATCGTTATTACTCATGACGGTTACCTGGTGTTCTCGCCCCAATCTGCTTCCCAGGTACATGGCAGCCGTATGACCGGCAAAACCGGAACCTAATACAACAACTTTCGCCATACCATTCTCCTTTATTGCCTCTGATTACGATTAAATTTTTTGCTTAAGTAGAGAATGCTGTAATGATAAAAGGCGTTTAATTTATTATATACATATTCGACACATTTTATAATAATAATTTTATATTTTTGGCTACGCGCTATATTTTTATTCTGGCCCAAAAGAAAATGGCTTATAATAATTAACAAAATTATTAATTATTCAGGAGAATATTTATTATGATGAATGCAGGTTTTCACCCTGGTTTTATAATTGCCCAATTAATAAACCTGGTATTAATTATTGCCTGGCTGGTATTGGTTCTGATCGCCTTGTTTTCTTTAAAACGGCGCAACTTATCTGCCTCAGCCAAAGGTATCTGGGCGCTGTTGATCATGATTGTGCCGCTGATGGGGGCTATTTCATATTTCATCATTCAACCCACCGATCCAAACCAACCGTAAAAAATTTTTTCAACGAACGGCAAACCCCATAAACGGTTTGCCGTTTTTAAACCGATAGCCGTTGGTTAGCCGCCTGATAGCCAAAAAAAGTTATTGACTGATACAATCTGTGCATCTTCTTAAAAAACGGGGTAAATTATGTCGAGCAATAAACCAAATTTGATTAATTGGCTAAAAAGCGATCTGGCCATCCTGCTCTATATTTCTTTCGCAAAAATATTACTTCATTTTTCGGTATTATCCGGTTATGGTTACCATCGCGACGAACTGGCAACTCTTGAAGACGCCTTACATCTCGATTGGGGTTTTGTCGCTTATCCGCCTCTGGTTCCGGTGGTGGCTCGCCTGGGGCTGGAATTATTCGGCCTGAATAACATGGGGTTCCGCATCTTCAGCACCCTGGTTATTGCGCTGGCTGCCATTCTTGCTGCACGCCTGACGGCTGAAATGGGCGGCAAACGCCCGGCTCAAATACTGACGCTGATTGCCGTAGCCTTTGCCCCCATCAACATGACCCAGAGTTCGGTGTTCCTGTATGTGTCATTTGATTATTTTTGGTGGGTCTGCCTGGCCTATTTTTTAATACGTTTGATCAACACCGACAACCCGCGTTACTGGCTTGGCATCGGGGCGGTTATCGCTCTGGGTATGCTTACAAAATATACCATGGCCTTTTGGGTGCTGGCTCTGGTAGCCGGCATCTTAATCAGCCGCCGCGCGTGGCTGCGATCTCCCTGGCTGTGGGGCGCCGCGCTGCTTTCTTTTTTGATTTTCAGCCCCAACTTACTCTGGCAGATTAATCACCAGTGGATATCGCTCGACTTTTTATCCTCCATCCATGCCCGCGACATTCGCATTGGGCGTACATCGGGCTTTTTGTCCGGCCAGTTAATTGACAATAATCTCAGTCTGATGATCCCACTCTGGATTATCGGCCTGGTTCAGTTATTAACATCACCCCGTTTTAAACCCTATCGTATTTTTGCCTGGATGTTTATGATTACTACGCTGGCGTTCATCATTTCCCAGGCGCGTTCCTATTACCTTGCCCCCGCCTACCCGGCTTTGCTGGCCGCGGGAGCTGTCTGGTTTGAGGCATGGTTATCCGCTCGTTCAAACAGAATAAAACAAATTTTAAAATGGAGCCTGGCGCCCTTATTGGCTGTAAATATTCTCGTGATTGCCGCCATTACAATGCCGCTGGGTCCGGTTAATGGACCCTTCTGGCAGCTTTCCAGCAAGGTGCACGACCTCTTCGTGGAAGAAATCGGCTGGCCTGAAATGGTTCAGACCACAGCCCGCATTTACCGGGAACTGCCGCCTCAACAACAGGTTAAAACCGGCATTTTTGCCGGAAATTATGGTGAAGCCGGCGCCATCAATATTTATGGTCCTCAGTATGGGCTGCCGCGCGTCATCAGCACCACCAATTCCTTCTGGTTATATGGTTACGGCAGCCAGCCCCCTGAAGACCTGATCATTTTGGGGCTCAACAGTCAATTAGTCAATCCACTGTTTGAACGCTGTGAATTGCTTGCTGCCAATAACAATCCTTACGGGGTTAAAAATGAAGAGTCCGTATATCACACCGACATATTTTTATGTCACGGGCTCAAAATAAGCTGGCAGGAATTCTGGGTTAAATTTAAGAATTTTGGATAACTTTTTCCCCCCAACCCCGCTCTAACCCGGCGGGGTTTTTGATTAGTTTTTTCGCGTGCGAGTTAATAACATTGCACAGCGTTTCTTGACAATTTTGATATACATTCTATAATTTTTAACAAATACAGGTTTACGGGACTCTTTTATGTGTAGAAACATTCAACCGTTATTTAATATGGACCCTCCGGTCAGTGATGAAGAAATCCGCCTGGCCGCATTACAATACGTTCGTAAAATCAGTGGTTATCATCACCCATCTTCGCAAAATCAAGAGACTTTTGATGCGGCGGTCGCGGCAATTGCCAACGCAACCGGTCATTTGTTGACATCTTTACAGACTCAAACACCTGTTAAAAATCGTGCGGAACTGGCTGCAAAGCGCAAAGCACGTTCTTTGCGTCGTTTTGCTCAGGGAGGCTCGTCATGAGAAGTTGTATTTATTTTATGATGGTTTCCCTGGATGGTTATATCGAAGATCAAAACAAATCCATCGATTGGATCCTGATTGACGAAGAACTGCATCGGTATGTAAATACACGCGAAAGCGAGGTTGATGTATACCTGTTAGGCCGGCGTATGTTCGAATTGATGAACGCTTATTGGCCAACCGCCGATCTTGACCCGGCCAACCCGGATGTGATCATTGAATTTGCCCGCATCTGGAAAAGCATGCCCAAAATGGTGTTTTCACGAACCCTGAAGGAGCTTCAAGCCGAAAACACGCTCCTGGTTAAAGAAGATGTCGTGCAAGTTATTAAACATCTTAAGCAGCAACCCGGCAAAAATATCAGCATTGGCGGCGCAGATCTGGCGCGTACCTGCATTGAAGCCGGTGTGGTGGATGAATATCATCTTTATATTAATCCGGTCATTTTAGGCGGCGGCACGCCCATGCTGCCGCTGCTGTCAGAGCCGATTGCATTGGAGCTGGTTGAAAACCATGTTTTTTCCAATGGCGTGGTTTTTTTACGCTATCGAAAAAAAGCCTGAAGTTGCATCCTGGAGCAGTAAATAAATGAAAAAATCCCCTTCCGAGCCTTCATCCATTTTTGAACTTCCACAACACCTGGCACAACCGGCGCTTCGTGCATTAATTGGGG
>JAJTBH010000326.1 GCA_021287005.1 Anaerolineae bacterium | reverse complement strand
GAGTTTTCGAGTGAGCTTTGTGATTATTTGCTTGAAACTCAAAACAGCCAGTTGGTCATTGATCAAATCAAGGCCAGCAATCTTTTTATTGAAAGTATTAATAACCAGGATACCTGGTTCCGTTACCATCCATTGTTTGCCATGTCGCTCAACCGGCAGTTGCAAAAACGCGAACCTTCCGCAATCATTTTTATTCACGAAAAAGCATTAACCTGGTTTTTGGAAAAGGGATACCCCGAAAAGGCCGTCATTCATGCACTTCAATCGGGCCATGAAGAAAAAGCGGCTGAGATCATCGCTTCGGTGGCCTTGCAGGTGGCGATTAATTTCGACCTGATTAAACTTGTGCATTGGATTAACTCCATCCCGGAAAACCTGGTTAATCTCAGGCCACAGTTGGGAATTTATAATGCCCTGGCCTGTTTTTTGCTTGGCCAATATGACATAACCAATACCAGGTTACAAAAAGTTGAAGCAGTTTTGGAAAATAATTCCCCTTGTAATGAGAACTCGCTCGAATGTGATCTGTTTAAGTGGGAAATCTCGGCCATACGAACCGGCATTGAGATCATGGCAGGCGATGTTGAAAAAGGCTATCATGAAATATCCATTTTGCTCAATGATAAATCCAAAGTGGAAAATTATATCTATGCCATGTTTACCCATTTTAAGGCGCGCAGCCTTGAAAAAATGGGACGGCTTGCCGAGGCTCTTGAAGAATATAAAACGGCCAGAAATTATGGGCTTAAACGGGATTATTTTATCGGTTGTTTTCATTCGTGCATTGGCATTACCCTGGTTTTACTGCGCCAGGGGCAGTTAATTAAAGCCAGGCAGGAATGCGAACGAGTGATCGATTTTATTCTCGATAAAAAACTGGAAAGCGCCACTTATAACATGGCGTTATCGATCCAGTTGGAAATTGCCCTGCAATTAAACAATATGACCGAATCCGACAGGCTGGCGGAAATTGTGCTGGCCAACTTTGAAAATACCATTTCCAGTGAGTCGGTATTGTATAACCATGTTGAACGTTGCGTTTACCTTTCCAACTACCTGATTCGGAAAAACGACTTAAAAAATGCGCGAATTTATTTTGAAAGGGCTTTGAGCTGTCACCAGGATTATTCCTTCCCCGGTTCGGCCCTGCCGGAAGTTGTGATCGATACCTATATCCGCCTGGTGCGCGCTGAGGCTCGTTTGAGCGATACCAAAGAGTGGTATCGGGATGCAGTCGAATTTCTTGATGAAGCCAGTCTTAATACACCGGCTGGCAAGCTGGCTCAGGCGGTCATTTATCTGAACCAGAGAGATTTTACCAGGGCGGAGAATCAACTTTCCGACTTGATTGATGAATTGAGAAAATCCGAACTTAAAGGGCATTTGTTACAGGCATCGGTTTTATATGCAATGGGGCTTTTGGCATTGGGTGAAAAAGAAAATGCGTGTACCATCCTGGGAGAGTCTCTGTATGCCGCCCACCCGACCGGTTCGATGCGGGTCTTTATCGAACAGGGTGAGCCTATAAGAAAATTGATCGTCGAGTATATAAAATCGCCTGCAAGCCGTGAATTTGAAACGCAATACCCGGGGTTTCTGGAGAAAATGAAACAGACTCTCGATGCGGAATGTTCAGCGAAGTGTGAACATTGCGTTCAAGACGAACCTACGATGGCCGCGCTGCAATTGTTGCAAGAACCTTTAAGTGAACGCGAGTATGAAGTTTTAAGCATGCTTATCACCGGGAAGACCTCCAAAGAAATTGCAGACCTGTTAATGATTTCGGTTAACACCACCAAAACGCACATCCAGAGTATTTATCGCAAGTTTGACGTACATTCGCAGAAACTTCTGATTAATAAAGCCATTGAACTTGGAATGAAATAGATCCATTCCACATGAAACCCGCATTTGCGGGGCGTTTGCGCGATGTGTACACGTTTCTTTTAACTATGGGGTTTAATCCCATTGTTAAACAAAATCCATTTTTATGATTAATTTGAGTGTAAAATTGAACATCTGTAAGATGTTGATATTTTCATTGTAAAAACAGTCGATAAAAACCAGGTAGGAATAAAGCTATGGGAACACTTGCCGGAAAACGTTTTAATAACCTGATCTTAAAAGATCTTAACATGGATCAAGCTGCTTTTTTCTTTGAGCATATTCAGGAAAACCGGGATGCTTATGACGATACCATTCCGTTTGTAAGCAGAACGACCACGCTTGAAGCCATGCGCGATGTGTTGGCTCGCAACCTTCAACGCCAGCAGGAAGGTATCGCCGAGTTTTACACGCTGTGGGATGGCGAACGTTTGGCCGGATATTTTCTTATTCGCGAGAAAGATTGGGATGCAAAATGGGCCGAAATCGGTTATATGATCGGCAGAGAGTGGCGAGGGCAGGGGATAAGCAAACAGGTCTGCAATCTGTTATTGGAAGAATTGTTTATCAACCAGGAGATGCAAAAGGTTGTCATCTGTTGCAACGAAGACAACCTGGCCAGCAGCGGCCTGGCCAAAAAACTGGGATTTCAACTGGAAGGAAATATCCGCCAGCACTTTGTCGTGAATGGAAAGATCCGGAATATGCTTTATTTCGGGCTTTTAAAAGATGAATGGATGGCCCAACAAAAGCTTTAAGCCGCTGAAAATTCTGGAAAAAGGCCGGTTTTTGTTTAATCAATGGGATTTATTTCTGCTAAAATAAATTGACCATAAATCTCCGTTTTACCATCATCTTTAAGGGAGGAAATATGAAATCCGGTTGGGAAGAACATAAGGGCAAAAAGATTTTTATCGCTCGTTACGATCACATGACATTACAGGAAGTGCGTGCTGAAGTTAACGAAGTTAAAAGGAATATGACACTCGGTTCCGCGGATAAAACACTGTTGGTTCTGGTGGATACCACCGGGACGATCGTGTCGCCTGAAGTGTTGAACCTTTACAAGGAAGTATCCGCCGCATCGGGACAACTCCAGACCAGAACGGCCATCATCGGCATGAGCGGACCGCGGCGCAGTTTTTTGGAAATTGTTTCCAAATTTTCAAAGAGCAAGGTGGTTCCGTTTGATGAAGTTCAGAAAGCCAAAGATTGGCTGGTATCATAGCCGGATTTAAAAATTAATCCGCCATGACAACTTGATTTCTTCCATTAAGTTTTGCATAATACAGGGCCTGATCGGCCTGTTTATAGCAGGTTAAAAAATCATTGTCTTCCAACCCATGCTGCGTTAACATGGCGATTCCGAAACTTGCCGTGACCGAAACGACCTGTCCATCGATATTAAACGACGTTCTTTCAAGGTCGTTACATAATCTTCTGGCCACAGATAATACCTCATCCGACCCGATTCTGGTGATGAGCAATAAAAATTCTTCGCCGCCCCACCTGCATGCCAGATCAACATCGCGGATATTTCCTTGAAGCAAATCGGCCACATCTTTTAAAACCCGGTCGCCGATGGCGTGGCCAAACCGGTCATTAATGTCTTTAAAATGGTCAATATCCACCAGGATCAACCACGAATTTTGGCTAAAACGTTTGATAAGCGCCAATTCGTGTTCGATATGAGATTCGAAGTTTCGTCGATTTGAAAGGTTGGTTAACGGGTCATGCAAGGAAAGGATTAATAATTTCTGGTTTGCTTCTTCGAGTTTGATATTTTTGACAACATGACTGACGTGATTGTCATATATAAATTTTGAGATTAATAAAACAGCCACCAGAAAAATTCCCCCGTTAATGATGTGAGAATTTCGGGTTGTTATATCCGGTTGGTATAAAAATAGCCCGGTCACAAAAACGCCAAAGGGGATACTGTAAAGGAAAAACGAAAATAAAGGCGGGGTGATTACCAGAACGCCGCAGACCAGCAGGTTGATCACAAAAACCGAAATTTGCCCGGTTTTAATTTGATCGAGGCCGGTGATAATACTCAAACAAACCAGAACGATTACGTTGAGAACTAACGATAAATAATCGTTGTTCAGCTTTTTGTGCCATTCCTTTTTAAGCGCAACACTGTTAAGCAGGATACCTGAAAGTGCGGTTGCCCCAATGATTAAATGCAAAAGTAAATAAGAATTAGCCAGCCAAAGCTCACCCGGAGGATAGGTATTAATTGCGGGAATATCATTAAAGACCACCAAAAGGATCTCAAAAAAAAGCGTTGCAACCATAAATATTCTGATACGTTTCCAGTTGGTTGTACTTATATCGGAATTTATCTCTTGCCGTTGGGAGAGAGTCAGGTCGAATTCGTTTTTTTTGTTTTTTCTGGGAAAAAGAACCATTTTTTTAAGCATAATCTAACCCCGATTAATATCAATAAATATAAACTCTAACTGTTAAAATTTTTGAACCAAAGGCGGATTAACTGGGTAAGAGATGCCGGATCGGTTAAGAGCCTTTATTTAATTATCGCATATTCGTTTGATTTGCAAAAGTTAATAATTTGAGTTTACGATAAAAATATATCTAATCGGTTAATTTCGGGAAATGCTGACGATTTTATATTTTAAAATTACTGTAAAA
>JAJTBH010000325.1 GCA_021287005.1 Anaerolineae bacterium | reverse complement strand
TGGTGGTAGCACCACCCATTAAGGTGGCTGAGCCCATCGCCGGCGGCCCGGATGTTGAGGCGGTGAAAAAGATGGTACTGGCGGCGGTAGCGGAAAAAACCGGTTACCCGGTGGAAATGCTCGATTTGGAACTGGACCTGGAAGCCGACCTGGGCATCGACACGGTTAAACAGGCCGAGTTGTTTGCCACGGTGCGCGAGACTTACGGCATTCCGCGCCGCGAGGAGCTGCGCCTTTCCGACTACAACACGCTCAATAAAGTCATTCAGTTTGTGCTCGACTCTTACAAAAATGTTGTAACACCGGCGATTCCCGTTGAAGACGATGAGCCCCCGCTTTTGCAAGAAAACAACCCGGCGCCGCATAAGGCGGATATTCTCCGCCGTGTTCCGGTGGCGGTGCTGCGCCCGCGCCTGGATTTATGCCAACCTACGACGGTCACGCTGGATGCTTCCAGCCGGGTACTGTTGGTGGCCGAACCCGGCAAACAACTGGAGGCTCTGGCGCGTAAACTGCGCGCCCGCAAGGTGTTGGTTTTCACCCTTTCGACCCTTGATCTGCTGAATGCTTCACAGGAATCAATTAAATCTTTACTGCCGGAAGGGCCGCTTCAGGGTGTTTATTTCCTGGGCGACCTGACGCGTCAGTCTTCTCTGGTTAAAACGAACTTTGAAACATGGCAGCTTGAAATTAATCACCGCGCCGGGGCGCTCTACCGGCTTTTCCATACCCTGACAGATGTTTCCTTCCTGGTCTGCGCCACCCGCCTGGGCGGTTTGTTTGGGGTGCAGGCTTCCAATGGAACCTGCCTGGACGGTCTGGTGAGCGGTTTTAGCAAAGCGCTGGCTCTGGAACGTCCGCAAATGCTGGTTAAGGTGCTTGACTTTGAGGATAACCTGGCGCCTTCCAACCTGGCCGAACGCCTGATTAATGAGACCCTGGCAGATGCGGGTTGTGTTGAAATTGGCTGGAAGGATGGTCTGCGTTACGGCATTTCCCAGTTGGAAAGCCTGGCTCCGGTTTTGCCCGATTTGGAACTCCCCGAAGGCTCAGTTTTTGTGGTCAGCGGGGGCTCAGGCGGCATCATCTCGCCTGTGGTGCAAGACCTGGCGCAAACCACGCATGGCACGTTTTTCCTGCTCAGCCGGACTCGCCTGCCGGATGCGGCCGACGCCGATCTGGCCCGCCTTAAAAATGACCGCAAAGGACTGCTGGCAGAAATGATGCAGCGCCTGCTCGATTCGGGGTTAAAAGCCACCCCGGCGCTGGCCGAACAGAAACTGGAAGCGCTTGAACGCGCCGCCGCCACACTGGAAACGATTAAATCCTTGCAGGCGGCCGGGGCAAAAGCGCATTATATCGTGTGTGATGTCACCGATCCGGCGTCGGTGCAGGCTGCCGTGGCGCAGATTGGCGCAATCAGCCCGCGAGTGGATGTTTTCATCCACGCTGCCGGCCTGGAACGCAGCCGCCGCCTGGAGAACAAACCGCTCGATGAATTTAACGCCACCATTGCGGTGAAGGCGCACGGTTTCTTTAACCTCTTTAAGAGTCTGCAAAACGCCGCTTTACTGCCGCGCGCCGTGGTGTTGTTTGGTTCAGTGGCCGGGCGTTTTGGCAACGCCGGCCAGACGGATTACGCCGCCGCCAATGACCTGTTGAATAAAATCGCTGCCGCTTTGCATCATGATTACCCGGCGCTGAAAGCCATTTCGATCGATTGGGGCGCGTGGGCCGAGGTGGGCATGGCTGCACGCGGACATACTCCCGAATTGATGAAACAGGCCGGGATTAAGATGATTGCCCCGGCGCTGGCTGCGCCCCTGGTGCGCGCCGAATTGTTGTCGGGCGGCGGTGAAGTGCTGCTGGCAGGTGCGTTGGGAGCTTTGGAAGGTGAACCCGCCGGGGAAATTATGGATGTGGAAAAGGCCAATGTCGTCCTGAGGGCCGGTCAACCGGCGCACGCCATGTTGAGCCGCCTGACGGCTTATGACGCCCGTGTAGGGCTCACCCTTGAAGCCGAGTTGGACCCCACCCAGGAACCTTTCCTTAAAGATCATGCCCTGAACGGCATTCCGGTGCTGCCCGGTGTGATGGGTATTGAGGGATTTTCCGTGGCGGCGCGCCACATCGCCACCTGCCTGGCGGCTGAATGCGGTGAAATGCAGGTGACCCGCCTGGAAGATATTCATTTTATGGCGCCCTTTAAGTTTTATCGCGACCAGCCCCGGCACCTGATCTGGAAAGCTTTGCCATTGTACGGTGCATTGGGTCTGGAAGTGCAGGTATCACTCGAATCAAATATGCTGCTTAAGACTCAAAGCGTGGTTCATCTGAAACATTTCAGCGGCCGGGTTTATTTACAAACGGCACGGCATAAACAAATGGATGTTATCAAAGAGCCGCCGCCGGCCTGGAACGGCGCTTTGACCGTCGGCCCGGATGATATTTACCGGCTTTATTTCCACGGTCCGGCTTTTCAGGTGCTGGACGGGGTGCAGACACATGGTGATTATGTTATTGGACGGCTTAATCACAACCTGCCGCCGTTTACCCGTGAAAAACAGCCTTTGTTAAGCATGCCGCAACTGGTGGAACTCTGTTTCCAGACGGCCGGTATCTGGCAGGCGGGCAAAACCGGTGTAATGGCCCTGCCCGAATCGATTGGCTGCCTGACTCTGTATCATCGCCGGGCTGAAAAAGAAGCGTTGTATGCCGAGGTGCAGCCTCATCAGGCCGCAGATGGCTCACTGAGTTTTGACGCACGCGTGGTGGATAGCTCCGGCAGGCTTTATCTCAAACTGGAGGATTACCGCACGGTGGCCCTGCCTTATGCCGTGGAACAAAAACTGCTGACGCCCTTGCAGCAGCTAACGGCGGAGAAAAACTAAAAAAGGCCGTTGTTTTTCCCTGGAAAAAGACCGGGGGAAGGTAGTTGAAAAATTTTTAGTGAAGAATAACCGGATATGTAGCGCTGACATATCCGGTTACTTTTTTTGGAAAAGTGGGGGTTTTGTGATTAAATCGCGGATAAGGTACAATGGAGATACTCCAAACAGATTTACAGGTTTGGGGTATTTATTTGTAGCTTCAAGGAGAATTTTTATGGCAAACTATTTTCAGGAAAAGTTAATTGCAGCCGGACGGCTTATGTTTGAAAAACGCCTGACCGATATGTGCGGCGGTAATATCAGCATTCGCGATGGCGACACCGTTTATATGAGCCCGCGTTTTTCGGGACAGAGTTACCACTGGAATTTAAGCGCTGAAGCCCTGGTGGTGGGCAAATGGGCAGAAGACGACATGACCAAAGACGCCCATTTTTCACGTGAAGGCTGGTCGCATTTATATATTTACCGCAATTTTCCCGATGTGCAGGCGGTGGTGCATGCACACCCCTTTCATGTGATGCCCTTTGCGGCTTATGGGCTGCCGATTGAGCCGGTACTGGAAAGTACGCAAAAATTTGGGGTGATTAAACACTGCGAAGCGGCTCCGGCCCATACCCAGGACCTGGGACACCATGTGGTGGCCGCCCTGCAGGGACTGGAAGATAAAATGCGCAAACAGGCCGCGGCGGTGATCATTCCTTTTCACGGCATCATTCTGGCCGGGCAGGATTTTGACAAAACGCTGGATGCGCTTGAACGAATTGATGAAAACGCCTATTGTTTAACCGTACGTAAATCGTTGTTGGGGTAAATTTTTATGATTCTGGCCATCAATGTCAACGCCGCCATAGACTGGATTTATTTTATCGACCGTTTTACACCCGGCAGCACCATGCGCGTTAAAAAGGCGGTGCTGGGGGTGGGCGGCAAAGGTCTGGATGCCGCTTTGGTGCTGCACACCCTGGGCGCGCCGCATAAGGCGCTCAGTTTTGCCGCGGGGCACAACGGCAAACTGCTGGCCGATTTGCTGGCCAAACGCGGGGTGGATTGTGAATTTATCTGGGTGGAGGGTGAAACGCGGGTTTCCAATGTGCTGGTTGAGACCGAATTTAACCGCCATTCGCATGTCATTACCCCCGGTTATCAGGTCACGGCCGCCGATTGTGAAACCTTTATTGAGAAAATGCAGGCGCTCTCAAGCGGGGCGCAGTGGGCGCTTATGGGCGGATCTCTGCCACAGGGCGCACCGCCGGATTTTTATTTTCAAATCATCAGCCGTCTGAAGGCGCTGGGCGTAAAAACTCTGATTGATAATACCGAAGTGCCCATGCTGGCGGCGCTGAACGCCCGCCCCGATATCGCCAAGATGAATCAATCCGAGTTTCAGACCACCTTCGATATTCAGATTCAACACCCATCCGATCTGCCGGCTGCCTGCCGCCGTGTGATGGCGCAGTATCAGTTAACCGCCCTGGTGGTCACACGCGGCAAGGAAGGTTTACTGGCCTGCACGCCCGATGGTGTTTTTGAGGCTGTTTGCACGCAACCAATTAAAGAAGTAAACGCTGCCGGGGCGGGAGACGCCGTTTCGGGCACCCTGGCCTACCGCCTTTCATTGGGCGATACCTGGCCGCAGGCGTTAAGTTGGGCCGTGGCGGTCAGCGCGGCGGTGGTGAAAACCGAAGGCACCGCCGAATGTTACCTGACGGATGTATTGGACCTTTACCCGCATGC
>JAJTBH010000324.1 GCA_021287005.1 Anaerolineae bacterium | reverse complement strand
GTCTTTTTCCGCATGCTGGGGATCATGCCAATGGGGGGGCAGTTGAGTACCGGCGTTAAATTAATGATGGATGTGCCAAGCATCACCGGGTTTATCACCATCGATTCACTGCTGGCCGGCAACCTGACCGTCTTTTTTGATGCCGTCTGGCACTTAATTTTGCCCGGTTTTACGATTGCCATGTATCCGATCGGGTTGGTAGCGAGAATGACGCGTTCGGCTTTACTCGAAATTTTAGGCGAAGATTATATTACCGCAGCCCGCTCTTACGGTTTGCCCAACAGCACGGTTTTATGGTCGTATGCCTTAAAAAATTCGATCGGACCGACCTCAACGGTTGTAGCCCTCTCCATTGGTTACACCCTGGTGAATACCTTCTTAACCGAAGCTATATTTGCCTGGCCTGGCATAGGCAGTTATATTTCTACCGCTGTGATTGGCCTGGATTATCCGGCCATCATGGGCGTGACCATATTTTCAACCGTGGCATATGTTTTCTTAAACATGATCGCCGATATCATTATCGCGCTGGATCCGCGCGTGAGGGTCTAAGGAGAAGATATGAAACGGTTTCAAGATTTCTTAAATTCCCTGGCGCCGCAGATTAAAGAATTTCAACAATCCCTTTATCTTTTCTGCCGCAACCGGTTACAGTTAATTTCATTGATTGTGGTGTTAATCCTGATTTTTATCGCGATTTTTGCGCCCATCATCGCCCCCTATCCGCAGTATATTATGGATGAAACCAATCCAAAGGATAAATTGCAGGCTCCTTCGACAACTTACTGGTTCGGAACCGATGAACTGGGTCGCGACCTTTTTTCGCGCGTTTTATATGGCACGCGGATTTCCTTACAAACCGCCATTGTAGCGGTGGCGGTGTCGCTGTTGATTGGCGTTCCATTGGGCGCCATTGCCGGCACGATCGGCGGCATGGTTGATGAGGTCATCATGCGTGTGACCGATATTTTCCTTTCATTCCCGCCGTTGTTGTTGGCGATTGCCATTTCAGCTTTTTTGGGGCCCACGTTGGAAAATGCCATCATAGCCATCGCCATTTCCTGGTGGCCGTGGTACACGCGTTTAATTCGCGGCCAGGCCGTATCGATCCGTGAGCGCCAGTTTGTGCGTGCTGCGCGTGCGATTGGCACCCCCATGTCGCAAATAATATTTAAACATATTTTGCCTAACACACTGGCCCCTGTCATAGTTCAGGCTTCCATGGATCTGGGCGGCGTTATCCTGACGATCGCCTCACTCAGTTTCCTGGGGCTGGGCGCACAGCCGCCTATGCCGGAATGGGGTTTGTTGATTTCTACCAGCCGAACTTATTTCTTAAATGCCTGGTGGTACAGCACCTTTCCCGGTGTGGCGATCTTTATCACAGTGCTTGTCTTTAACCTGATTGGCGACGGCATTCGCGAAGTGCTCGACCCCCGAACCAGGAAAATTTAAAGGAGGCCTCATGAGTCCATTTTTTGAAATTAAAAATCTGAATGTGGCCTTCCAAACATTTGAAGGCATTAAACAGGTGTTGGAAATTGAACACCTGGCAGTAAACAAAGGCGAAACGTTTGGCCTGGTCGGTGAGAGCGGCGCCGGTAAAACCGTATTGGCATTAACCATGTTAAATTTGCTTCCCAAACCTCCGGCCATTATTAACAGTGGTGAAATCTGGTTTGACGGGCAGGATTTGTTAAAAAAGAATCCAAAGGAATTACAGGAACATTACCGCGGTAAACGGATTTCAATGATTTTTCAAGATCCCATGTCAACACTGAACCCCGTTTTCACCGTCGGAGATCAACTGGGCCGGGTATTACACCGCCATAAAGGTCTGCGAGGTAAAGAATTGGAGCGACAATGCATTGAGACGCTTGAAATGGTTAAAATGCCGGATGCATCCAGTTCTTTACGCAAATATCCTCATGAATTGAGCGGCGGCCAGCGTCAACGGATCATTATCGCCATTGCACTTTCCTGTGGCGCCGAATTTTTAATCGCTGATGAACCCACCCGCAACCTGGATGTTACCATTCAGGCGGGTATCCTAAAATTAATTAACGAACTTCAACGTGATCTGGGCATCAGTGTTTTATTCATTGCCAACAACATGGGGCTTGTGAATGTTATTTGTAAAAATATCGGCATCCTGTACCGGGGCAAAATTGTTGAAATGGGTTCCAGCCGTGAAATTGTCCAGGATCATAAACACCCCTATACCAATGCATTGATATCCGCCATTCCAAGGGATAAATCGGAAAAATTAAAATTTGCCACCAGCCTGATGCGCCCTGAAAGCGCCGACGGGTGCCCTTATTATGCACGCTGCCCGCTGGCGGTGGATGCCTGTAATTTAAGTAAACCGGATTATCGGAAGGTATCCGAAAACCATCTGGCAGCCTGCATTTTTGCCGGCGGAGGTGCACAATGAAAAGTCCCATTGTAAAACTGGAAGGATTAAAAAAATATTACCCGGTGCGAGGGGATGCTTTTGACCGCACCCAGAAATGGGTTAAGGCTGTAGATGGTGTGGACATTGAAATTCAACCGGGAGAAGTGATTGGTCTGGTCGGTGAATCGGGCTGCGGTAAAACCACCTTGGTGAATGTACTTTTACGCCTGGAAGATGCAACTGCCGGAAAAATCTTTTTTGATGGCGTTGATATCACCGATCTGTCTCAAAATACGTTGCGAAAAACCCGCAAGGATATTCAAATTGTTTTTCAGGACCCTTTCTGGTCATTAAACCCGCGAATGTTAATTCGTGATGTGGTTGGCGAGCCTCTCAGCGTTCATGAACATTTGGGCGCATACGAGTTGGTTTCCAAGGTGGAAGATTTACTTGAAATGGTGGGACTGCCTCGCGAAGGCGTCTATAAATATCCACACGAGTTTTCAGGCGGCCAGCGGCAGCGCATCGCTATTGCGCGCGCTCTGGCTTTGGAACCCAAACTGGTCGTATTGGATGAACCGACTTCTTCGATTGATATCCTTTCGCAGGCACAAATTCTGGATTTATTAATTCAGCTAAAACAGAAATTTGGCCTGACTTACATCTTAATTTCACATGATTTAAGCGTCGTACATTACATGTCAGATCGCATTATTGTGATGTACCTTGGCAAAGTGGTTGAGGAAGGCCCTGCGGGTGACATATTTACCCAACCGGCACACCCCTACACACGCGCTTTATTAAATGCCATCCCCGACATTACCAAATATAGTCTGGATGATCTTCAAACGATTGAAGGCAACGTGCCCAGCGCCATCAATCCGCCATCCGGATGTCGTTTTCATACACGCTGTCCGATGGCGATGGATATTTGTAAACAAGTTGAACCGGATCGATCGCAGGTGGGAGAGAGACATTTTACAGCCTGCCATCTCTATTTAAAAGGCAAGGAGGAATAAAAAAATAATGAGCCAGTATTATGAATATGAACTGGTAAAAGCGGCGCAAATTTTAGCGACCGATATGTTTCATTTGAAAAAAGGGGAAACCGTTGTAATCACTGCCGATACACAAACCGACATGCGTGTGGTGGATGCCGCCGCCGCTGCGGCCCACGCAGCCGGAGCAAAACCAATGGTCATTACCCTGGCGGCCCCGCTGGGTGTAGGCAAAGCGGCTGATGAAATGCTGCCGGTTGAAGCGCTTTCGGCTGCTTTGTGTAAGGCCGATGCCTGGGTGGAGTTTAATGAACAATGGTTGTTATATTCGACGCCTTTTGAGCGAGCTTTTGAAGCCAATAAAAACCTGCGTTATTTATGCCTGGTGGGCATGAATGTGGATATGATGGTGCGCCTGATTGGACGGGTGGATGCCCCGCTGCTTTCTCAATTTTTACATAAAGTGACTGACATGACCCAACGCGCGCATTCGATGCGCATTACCACCCCGGCCGGCAATGACCTGAGTTTTAACATGCTGCCCGAAGAACGCGTGGTTACCTGTGATGACGGTCTGGCCTCGGAGCCGGGCCCGCATTTTATGGCCGGTCAAATTTGTTTTTTCCCTGAATTTAATTCCATTCATGGAAAATTGGTATTTGATGGGACAATTGCACCCCCCTGCGGCTTTTTAACCGAGCCGGTCGTGATGGATGTTGAAGCGGGGCGTGTCGTTAAAATCAGCGGCGGTCGTAAGGCGGATGAATTTCGGAGCTGGTTGGAGTCTTTTAATGACCCCAACATGTTCCGCCTGGCGCATGGCTGTTATGGCTTTAATCCCGGCGCAAAATTGACCGGCAATGTTCTGGAAGATGAACGGCTGTGGGGCTCAACCGAATGGGGATTGGGATATTTAAGCGCTGTTGATGCTCCACCGGATGGCATTCAAGCCAAATCGCACTGCGATGGCATTTGCTTAAATTCATCCGTGTGGGTGGATGGCGTGCAGTTATTGGAAAATGGTAAGGTAATCCATCCCGAATTAAAATCCCTGGCAGACCGATTGGTTCATTGACCATTTAAACGGGAAATGGAGGAGTGATGAAAGTTCTGAGCAAACAGGATCTTTACGATATCCTTTACGGCGCCACCATCCTGGGAACGGGTGGGGGAGGTTCGCTGGAAAATGGATTAAAACTGATTGACAAAGCCCTGGCGATGGGTAAAGAATTTCGCCTGGCTGATTTTAA
>JAJTBH010000323.1 GCA_021287005.1 Anaerolineae bacterium | reverse complement strand
AAATTCGTGCCGAAAGCGGAATTTGTTCGCCTTTTAACCCGCGTGGATAACCGCCGCCATCCCATTTTTCGTGATGACAATATGGAATATCCAGAGCTTTTTTCAGGAAAGAAATCGGCGCAAGCATATTATAGGAATAAAGTGGATGATTACGCATGATTTCCCATTCTTCTTCATTCAAAGGACCGGGTTTATATAAAATCTTATCCGGAATGCCCACCTTGCCGATATCGTGCAGAAGCGCCCCTCGCCGAATATGCGCCAGTTCTTCGTCGCTCATCCCCAACGACTTGCACATTTTCATAGTCATTTCGGTAACACGTAACGAGTGACCTTCGGTTTCGTTATCGCGTAAATCCAGGGCAGCCGACCAACCTTCAATCGTGGCTTCATATGATTTAATCAACTCATTGTTTGACCGTTTTAATTTATCAAACATTTCAGCATTATCAATGGCGATTGCGGCCTGGCCTGCCAGCAGCTGTAAAAAGTCGAGCCAGTCTTCATCCACTTTGCTTGCATTGCGGAAATATACCTCGAGGACTCCTTTGACTTCGCCCTTGGCAATTAAGGGCACACCATAATAAGAATTAAAACCTTCGGTGGCAAACGATTCCTTCTTCAAAAAAGAATCACTATCACTGATGGAGGGTATGCTCACCAGGCGGCGTTCCATGGCCACCACGCCGGCCGAGCTGTATCCAAGACTGATCTGGGTTTCTTTAAATTTACTGGTACGAAACCCCATACCGGCGGCATATTCCAGAACCTGGTTGTAATGATTCAACAGCAGCACGTCAGCTGCATCCACTTTAAGCTGGTTAATAACCTGCTCAAGGAAAATATTTAAAACTAGTCTTAAATCCAGGCTGGCACTGATGGCCGAATCAATCATCTGCAACGCAGACAGGCGTTCGATTTGTCCCTGAATTTTGCTTTCAAAACGTTTGCGTTCTTCCAATTCACGTTCCAATGCGTCTGTTTGTTTTTTCACCTGCATCCGCAGCATAAAATTCCATGCCGAAATGACTAAAACCACCAGAAGCATAATGGAGCCCGCTACACCGATTAACACCCAGGTTTCACGAGAGAAATTCCAGGGAGAATTATCTTTCAAACGCATCCAATTTGAGTTGATTGACCTGCGTTCGTCGTCATTTATCGAGGTCAACCCCTTTCGAAAGATGCTGTTCAAAGTCGGCATTCCCCTTAGGGTCGCAATCGAAAGTTGATTGGTTCGATCCGAATCTCCGGCTATGCGCAAATTGGTCAGGCCCTGTTTTTCGATTAAATAGGAAGCCACCGCCGAATTGATGACCGCAGCATCCACCTGATTAAACGAAACCAGTTTAAGCGCTTCCAGGTCGTCCGCAACGGCCACTCTTCGTATTCCGGGGTAATGCTCGCCAACATATTCGTCCAGCGCATATCCTTCCGTAACGGCCAGGCTCATACCTTCCATATCACCGAATCGCAGGTTTTTATGATTGGTCTCTGGAACGATGATGACATTGGGAATGTCTATGATCGGTTGAGTGAATGTCAGGTATTCTGAACGTTCGGGCGTAACCTGGGCAGCCGTGATACCGTCAATTTCGCCCCGCTGCGCCATGTCAAGAATTTTGTTCCAGGTGTCGCCATGTACATAAGTAATTTTTACACCCAGTTTCTTTTCAAGAAGGGCAAAATAATCGGCAATTAAACCTTTATATTCGCCATTTTCATTAAAATATTCAAGGGGCGGGAAATTAGGATCGGGCGCCAGGCGGATTGGGCCATGCTGCGACAGCCAAAATCGTTCTTCCGGGCTCAAAATATCCGGAGGATTATTATATTGAATAATCGTTACCAGACCGAAAATTAAGACGACAAAAATGGCTAATACGGCTAAGAAGGGTCTTAATTTGATCGTCATATATTTATTTTACAGCCATTAAAAAGGTTTACAAACGGATTATTCACAGCCATTTAATAACCAGAGCGAGGAGAATGGCGCCAAAACCACCTGATTTTCCTCATTAAGCGAAAAACAATCCCCGCTGATAATGTCTCTCCAGGGGTCGGCAGGAATCCCCATACGATCAGCAGGGATATGGATATTGATAGTGTTCTGGCTTAAATTGGAAATATTTAATAAAAGTTGATCGGCATCGGGTGAGATCTTTAACATGGCAAAAACTGATCGATCCAGGTTAATTGACATCTGTGCACTGGCCGGCAAAAACGCCCGTGAAATCGAGCGCGCCCGTAAAAGCTGAGCTACTTTACCCGGATTAATATCTTCCGGTAAATCGATTAAAACCGGCAGTCCGCTTAATACCAGGCTGATAGTTAACCCAAGTTCATATTCGACTGCATTTTTAAAACAATTCGCCGGAATTGGGTTTACATAAGCCACATTTAATCCGGGTAGTTTTAATCCCTCCGTCAATTGATTTAACAAAACACTGTCGGTTTCATGAACACTTTTTAATAAGGTTTCCGGCAAACGATCGTTATAAACCAGATGCGCTTCATTCAATGTATTACCGAAAAATGAGGTTGCGTTTATCGCATTTTGCCGGTTATCCGGCAGCAGGAATATCTCGCTGTTCATTTTTAAAAGAATGGCGCGCAGTAATCGAATGCTAAGATGAATCCGTGCGGAATCTGCATCCGCTTCCGGCCGGGCATATTTAAGTTGAATAATGGTACTGCCGTTTTGCGCCAGGTTAATAAAATTATCCAGAAGAGATTTAAAACCCTGGGCGCCTTTTACGTCAATGTTTAAATCTGAAATAACAAACGGCGTATCCTGATCTTTATGTCCAAAACTGATGATGGATTTTAATTCCACCGGTATCGGTTTTTCGGACAACCAGATTACATCAGATTCAGACAGGGGTTTTATTATCGGAAGAACACCTGTTTCTTTAATTCTGTTTTGCAACCAGACGTTAACTGCCCGCCCATTTTGATCACCCAGCAGCAGGCGTAAGATAAACCCGGGATCATAACAACCACAATCGTGCATGTTAATTTTTCCTTTCAAAACCATGTAAAAAATCACCGGCATTCCAGGGCATAATCAACTCGCGTGCATTGCGTGGAATTTGTGAATAAACTTCGTTAAATGGCAATCCATTTTTCATACAAACCAATGTTGCAATTGCCAGGCCATGTGTCACAACCAGTACTTTTTCACCGGGGAATAATAAAGTAATATCATTTAACGCAGCCTGAAACCGGTTGGCCAGGTCAAAAATCCGCTCACCGCCGGGCGGTCGTAATTGCGTCAATTTAAACTCTTCGTCATTCTGATCGGCATAATCAGCGCGCACATCATTAACAACACGCCCTTCCCAACGTCCATGAAAAAATTCTCGCAAACGGACATCGGTATTAACCAGCATGTTTCGCTCTTTCGCCAGAATCTCGGCGGTTTGCCGGGCGCGGATTAAATCACTGGAGTAAATCGCAGCAAAACGCTCGTGCTCGATGTTGCGACCCAGTAAAGAAGCTTCTTCGATTCCCTTCGCGTTAAGCGGGATATCACTCTGCCCCTGATAACGCTTCTCCACATTCCAGTTGGTCTGTCCGTGTCTCACTAACCATAATTCCGTCATACCGGCAATGGCCTCTATTATACACTAATCCCATACGCGGCACTACGTAAAAAAATAACGCTTGTTCAGCGAAACTCGCCGAATATTTGCATAAAACAGGATAAAACAAGTGGATTGGTCATGGAATAATTGCTTAAAAGTTAACTTCAATGTATACTCGCAACGTTTTAGTAATGATACAATTACCAATCAAATTCGTATAATTTCGGTGGGAAAATGGGGCTGGAAAACATCATTCAATTGGATAAAGCGATTACAGGGCGCATCAAAGCCCCTTCGCAAAATAATATATTCTGGAAGACGGGCGCTTTTTTCGCCCATTCCGGTGATTCTTGGTTCTGGTTGGCCGGTTTGTTTATTGTCTGGTTATTAACACCCGGTGAGTGGCACCGGCGTACGGCCGTTCTGGCTGCTTCGATCATCATTCAAGCCGTGCTGGTTTTATCCATAAAATTTTCAATCAAACGCTCGCGCCCTCCGGGCGAATGGGGCGCCATTTATCGTAATACTGATCCACATTCTTTCCCATCAGGTCACGCAACGCGTGCTTTTATGCTGGCTTTTATGGCCTGGGGCCTGGGACCGCTCTGGTTTGCCATTCTTCTGGCGCTGTGGGCGCCGCTTGTCAGCCTGGCCCGGGTTTATGTGGGTGTACATTATTTTTCAGATGTATTGGCCGGCGCGCTGCTGGGAATATTAATCGGTTGGGGGCTGCTTGCTCTTTCACCGCTGATGATAAGCATTTTCCCCTGGGTTTTCTAAATTTTTTCTTTGTTAAAAACAATAAAGCCGTCCATGATATTTCGGACGGCTTTATATTTAACTGAGAATTTTTAGCGTATCGCTGAAACTGGCATCATGACCGGACCGTAAACATTCGGTTCGGAACGTTTGGGCAGCATACCAAAACGCGATGCACCCAGATATAAAACTTCCAGGATTAATTCCTGATAACTGATGCCGTCTGCTTTGGCAATCACACACAGGTCGCTAAAATCGGGAGTCATACCCGGCAGGATATTGATCTCCAACAGGCAAGGTTTGCCATTGGCATCCAGGCG
>JAJTBH010000322.1 GCA_021287005.1 Anaerolineae bacterium | reverse complement strand
AACAGGACCGCTGGTTAACTGCCCTTGTTTATCTGTTAAGCCCGCTTTTTCCTGCCATTTTATTTTTCATTATTGATATAAACGATTACCCCTTTTTAAAAAGCCAGATTTATCAAGCCTTGTTATTCGGCATCTTGCTGACAGTAACTTTGCCATTAATTGTCATTGCAACCCTCGGCTTGGGGGCTTTTATATGGTTAATTTTACCTTTCTGGGCGATTAAAGCATATGGCGGTGAAAATATTATTATTCCCATCATCAGCCATTTTGTTGAAGAACAGGGCTGGGGAAAGTGATAAAAAATAGTTCCCAATAATGGGAACTATTTATTTTTTTCTTCTACAGCCACCCGTAAACGTTGAGTTTTATTCTTTATGTTTATTTATTTAATAATTAAGAAAATCAATTTCTGGAGCAATAATTATGACTGATGAAAATCCAAATACCATTATCGTATATGGCACCCAATGGTGTGGAGACACCATTCGAGCGCGCCGCATTTTGGACAATAACAATATCCCATATGAATGGGTTGATATTAATAAAAATCCCGAAGCAGCCAGACTGGTTGAAAAATTAAATAAGGGCTATCGCAGCGTCCCCACCATTGTTTTTACTGACGGATCAATGCTGGTTGAGCCAAGCAATAATGACCTGATGAAAAAATTAGGCCTGGCCTGATTTTCCGCCAGGTTTGATTAAATAACGCCAGACCAGCCACGAAAAAGGGATTAATAAAATAATCCCCAGCACTACTGCAGGCAGCATTAAATCCGAACGGCGCGCCTCGACCGAGACTTGCGGATAATCGGTTAATCGCTGCCCGAATCGGGAAACAAAATCGCTGCGCGGCTGTACCGGCTGTAAAACATTTTGCAGATTTTGTTCGATTTCAAGGATCATATCAGATTCCTGAACCTTTGTTTTTGCCATAAGTCCATCCATTTTTAAGAAAATATATTAATTACACTGATTTTTTAATCTTCCTCGGGCGAATCTTTTCGCAATGACATTAAAGTGCGATGATAAAGGCTTTTTATGGCTCCTTCGCTGCGCCCCATAATGATGGCAATCTCCGCATTGGATAAATCTTCCACGAATTTAAGAATAATTAGTTGTTGGCGCTCAGCCGGCAATTTTTGCAGCGTTTTAATTAATGATTCATTTTCCATACTGATTATTAAAGAAGATTCGGGATGTTCAGAACGGAGATGAGGCTGATTAAAATCTTCAAGAGGCACTTCATGCCGGCGGCTGTTATCACGATGCCAGTTGGCCACCAGATTATGAGCAATCCGATATAACCAGGCGGAAAAAGGAACGCCCTTATTTTTATAAGAATGGATATGCCCCAATGCCCGGTAAAAAACTCTCTCGGTCAGGTCTTCTGCTTCGAATTGATTACCGGTGCGGTAATAAATATAGTTATAAATTTTCCCAACATATCTTTCATACAAAACGCTAAAATATTCAGTTTCACCCGATCCGACCCGGGTTAAAACTTCATCGTCCAACATATCAGAAGGTTTTGATCCGTTTCCCATTTTGAGATTCTACCATGACATGAAGTTTGAAAACAACAACCATGATTTTTGTAAATTTAGTGGGGCCATTATTAAATTGTTATCCTTCAATTTTTAAGATTGTGTACATAGGTGAGTTTTATAGGGCTGTAGTATACTTAGCTAACCTTCCATTTTAAATATTTACTCGAGTTTAAAACCATTATCATAAAAAATTCTCACATCCGGAATAGATGGTAATGGATCATCGTTCAGGAGGGTTAAACGATGCTATTTAATGTTTACCCAATTAAAGAGGAGTTTTATCCATGTCCGATTTCCTTTTTCGTGGTTCATTAGTAGATGTTGATCCGGAAGTAAAACACCTGACCGAAATTGAGTCTGAACGCCAGTACCGGAAATTAATATTGATTCCGAGTGAATCCAGTGCTCCATTGGCAGTGCGTGAATCATTGGGCTCCGTTTTTCAAAATATTTACGCTGAAGGATATCCTGATGAAGACGGTCGCTGGATGGATGAAGCTGAAATTCTGGATTACGGGAAACGACTTTCATTTTTCCGCCGGTATTCAGACCCTCGTTATTACAAAGGTGTTGAATATGCCGATGTACTGGAAAACCTGGCGCGCAGGCGTTGTGCCGAAGTTTTTGCCACTGAAAAAGTGTCTGCCGATCAATTATTTGTTAATGTACAACCGCTCTCCGGGGCGCCGGCCAACAACGCGGTATATCACTTAATTAACCCCGGTGACCCCGTTTTAGGTATGAATTTACTGCATGGAGGTCATCTTTCTCACGGTTCATCGGTTAATCGTTCAGGGAAACTCTATCAAATCTCCCATTACAATGTGGATCCGCTTACAGAAAAGATCGATTACGACGCCCTCGAAGCTCAGGTTAAAGAATTAAAACCTAAAATGATTATCGCCGGTTATTCTTCCTACCCCTACGTTCCTGATTGGGAACGGTTCAGGAAGGCCGCCGATTCGGTCGGCGCAATTTTGTTGGCCGATATTTCACATATAGCCGGTATGATTGCCGCGCGGGTTATTCCATCCCCTGTCGGTTATGCGCATGTCATCAGCTTTACCACTCACAAGACGCTGTGTGGGCCCAGAGGAGCCTGCATCATTACTCAAGACGCTTCTCTGGCCAGGAAAATTGATAAAGCCGTTTTCCCCGGTGAACAAGGCGGCCCACACGTGCATGTGTTTGCCGCATTGGCCACCACCTTTAAACTGGCTCAAACCGATCAGTTTAAGGCGCTCCAGAAACAAATTGTGTTAAATGCAGCAGCTTTAACCAATCAATTACAATCACGCGGGTTGCGCATTCCTTTTGGCGGCACCGACACGCATTTGGGTAATGTCGATTGTAAAAGCGTGCGCGGCGAGGACGGCAGCCCTCTTTCGGGCGACATGGCCGCGCGCATTTTGGATGTGGCCGGCATCGTTCTAAATCGAAACACCATACCGGGCGACAAAACTGCACTTTTTGCCTCAGGCATTCGTTATGGCACCCCCTGGGTCACACAACGTGGTTTAAAAGAACCCGAAATGATCAGCCTTGGTAATATCATGGCCGACCTCCTGTTAGCCTGCAAACCTTATAAAGTTGAAACCCGCCAGGGCCTGGCTTTACGTGCCAAAGTGGATTTTGAAGTCCTCGAACACGCAAAATTAAGCGTTCGCGCCATCAGTGAAGCCGCCGGAATTGATACGTTTAACAACAAACATTCTTATCCGCATTTTTATTATCTTGATGATAAACCCGCCTCACCAGCCGAAAAGACCTCCACGTTAATTCTGGAAGGTGAAAACATTCGCCATTTTGTAAATTATATCTTTTCATCAGATACAGAAAATTTGGTAAAAGGCGCCTCGCAGGCCAGTAATTTACATACTTCGAGTGGTCTGGTAAAAGGCACGCTCACCTGCCTCGAAGTGGACCGGTTTGCTTATACTGTGGCGGCAGACCAATTTGGCCTGGCGGCCACCTGGCTGCGTGAATTATCCGATGGTTACATCTCTTTTGATAAAGACGTGGTGCGCAAAGTTCCCGGGCCGGTCACTGTAACCGAAGCAGAAAAAACCTTGCCTCTGACCGCCAATGACAACGCCGAAAGCGCTCAAAAACCATATTATATATTCATGCCTGATAGTAAAAAAATCAGTTTGCCTGAGTTCACCTGGCAAGAAAAAGATTCAAGTACCTCCAAACGAACACCGTTATATGATACCCACAAGGCATTGGGCGCAAAAATCATACCTTTTGCCGGATGGGAAATGCCGGTCTGGTATACGTCCGTTGTGGAAGAACATCTGGCGACCCGTCAGGCTGCCGGCCTTTTTGATGTCTCACATATGGGTGTTTATCAAGTCGAAGGACCCGACGCTGCCGTTTTTCTGGATAGTGTGTGTGGCAATGATATTGCCGCACTGGCTGTCGGAGAATCCTGTTATACCCATTTTCTCGATCCGCACGCATCAGTCATTGATGATACGCTCGTGTACCATCGCGCCCCATTAAAATACCTGGTAGTGGTAAATGCAGCTAACGATGATAAGGACTGGGCCTGGTTAAATGCGGTGAAAAACGGCGACGTATTGGTGGATTTCGAGCGTCCGGGTGCAGTCGCTTTCGGTCGTCAAGCCATCTTGCGCAACCTGCGTGACCCAAAAGAAGGCCAGGATTGCCGCGTGGATATTGCCTTACAAGGCAAAGTTTCCCGTGATATTTTGCTTTCTTTAGGCTGCGACGCCCCCACTCGAAAAATGATCCTGGGGCTAAAACGTACGGAATTGTGCGAAGCCGTTGTAGGTGGTTTTGACCTGGTTGTTTCCCGCACGGGTTATACCGGTGAGAAAATGGCTTTTGAATTATTTGTTCACCCCGACCAGGCTGTTGAATTATGGAATACCTTGTTAAAAAACGGCGAACCTTTTGGATTAAAACCTTGCGGCCTGGGTGCTCGCGACTCGTTGCGCACCGAAGCCGGTTTACCCTTATACGGGCATGAGATGGCCGGAGGAATAGGCCTGGGAGTAGCCGAAGCAGGTTTCGGTTCTTACGTAAAAACCTACAAACCCTGGTTCATTGGTCGGAAAGCCTTTGTTGATGCCGAAGCCAAACGATCCAAAGTGGTTGCACGTTTTCGTTTTAA
>JAJTBH010000321.1 GCA_021287005.1 Anaerolineae bacterium | reverse complement strand
CGTCCCCGGTTATAAAAACACCGCAAACAAACCCTGACGGTGAAACAAAACCTCAACCGCCTCTGGAAATTAATCCATTAACCGGGCTAAAATCGACGGAGCCTGACCTGTTAAACCGGCGGCCGATAGTCGTAAAAGTGGAAAATCTTCCCCGCAATAACCGGCCGCAATTTGGCTTGTCCAGGGCTGACCTGGTTTATGAATATCACACCGAAGAAGGTACGACACGGTATGCAGCCGTTTTTTACGGGCAGAATGCAACTCGCGTCGGTCCCATTCGCTCCGGGCGTTGGTTTGATATCAACCTGGTGCATATGTATAAATCCATTTTTATTTTTGGCAGCGCCTATGAACGATTGTTAAACCACCTGTTGGAATCGGATTTCGGCGACAGGATCATTTTGGAAGGCCCGGTGACGGCGGAAGCGTTAAAACGCTTTGACCCCAATGGACAAAATTTACTTCTGGCCGATTTGAGTAAATTACAGGGTATTTTTGATTATTACCATATCGATAATTCGCCCCAGGATTTAAGCGGCATGACGTTTGATCAAAAAACGCCCGAAGGGGGCAAGGACGTACAGCGGATATTTGTGCGTTATTCCGGGGCCATTTATAATCGCTGGGATTATGATGCCGCATCCAACCGTTTTCTGCGTTTCGTGGATGCCGAAGACGATATCAATCGCGAAAAAGAAGTTTATGTTCAGATGGTTGATCGTGAAACTGAAGCGCCTATAACGGCTGACAATGTGGTGATATTGCTGGCAAAAAATTTTGTGGTCGAGCCCAATGTTTATGATATCGAGTTGACCGGCAGCCAGACGGCTTATTTATTACGTGACGGCAAGATTTTGGAAGTGAAGTGGAAACGTGAAAAAGATGAAGATGTGCTAAGCCTGGTGGATGCCAATGGTGATCCGGTGGCTTTTAAACCCGGCACGACCTGGTTTGAAGTGTTAAGCCTGCCCGCAGAAGTTAAAAATATCGCGGATGGTGAATGGCGGTTTGGATTTATCATGCCTGAAGCGCCAGCCGAATAATTCATCCTAATAGATGGATTTTTAATATATGATATGATAATTTGATGGGAATTAAAAACCGGATAATTGGTTTTATCGATAAATTGTATTACTCAATCTGTTTTTTCTAAATAATATTTAAAGGAGTCTCGACAGCACCGATGCGTCTTAGAATCTTAACATTCCTGGCCGGAATTGAAGCCCTGGCCGCGGCCGTTTATATGCTGATGCTGCCTGCCGATCCCAAAAATCAATTTTTATGGGGTTTTTCAATCTATCGTTTGACGGTATTGGCCATCCTGATCGCCTTTTGTATGATTTTTGTATTTTTGTCTTTCTGGCAAAAAGGCAACTGGCCGAAAAGTTGTTCGCGTCTGATTTCTGAAACCCCAACAGCCCGATTGAATGTAACCGAGGATGTTTTATTTGTTTTAGCCTTGTTGGGACTGGGAGCAAGTCTGGCGCCATTGCTTAAACCGATCCCGGATTTAACTGCCATCCATGAAAGACTGCTGCCGTTATTGGCCTGGGCGACCCTGGTTGCTTTTGAGACACTCCTGGTTTTTATGTTGGAACGAAAATCATCAACCGGACTTAAATTTAAAGATCATCTGATTAAACGTTGGTTAATGGTGCCCGCAGACCCAACCGAACAACGTTTAAAAGATAAATATTCTGTGTTTTTTGTTTTGTTATTAACCCTGGCCGTGCTATTGCCATCGGTAAATGCGGCATATTTTTCGGGTTTCCCGTTAAGCACGTTGGCCAATGGAATAGCCCTGTTTTTAATAATCCCGCTCTGGTTTAGCGGCAGATTAAGAGATTTATTATTTTTAAGGTTGGACGGATTCTCGCACCTAATAAAACCAACCTTGGGAATTGCCCTGGGACTGGTTGTGATTTTAAAAACCGTCCTGCTGTTTTCGGGATTAAACCAGGGTTTTTCGGCTTGTTTCCATGTTTTGCATCCACACGCCCCGCCGGAGCGTTATTGTGAACTGTCTTATGAAAACCCGACTTATGCCAACCAGGTTACCCGTTATGACCGTGAAATTTATTTCGATGCGAGTAACTGGAACCTGTCGTTCTTAAATACGCTGCGTTATGATTCATTCAGGAACTGGCCGGGAGATTATGACCGCAACCGCTGGCCATTTACGGTGAGCTGGGCTGGCACGTCTGATCTGCCGGAAGATGCCAGATTGTCTGTGACTTACATCGGCGAGGCCGAACTTAAAATCGGCGAAGAATTATATAATTTACCCCCAAACTACAGCGACTATAAAAGCGTCGATTTAAAACTCCCCAATGGGGAACAGGCCATACAGATCAAATATACGTTTGATGATCAATATCGGATTGGCGATGCCAGTATTCCGGGGCCTGGCGCCATGTTTCGTGCTTCCATTCAAAAAGCGGATGGGGAAAAACAGGCTCTGGGTGCGGTAGACCTGCCGTTGCCCTGGAATATGATATGTCGCGCTTCGGATTTATTATTATGGTTGGTTTTGATTGTTTTGGGCGTTTTTTATCTTTTGCGCCTGCTGCCGGCCTGGCGCGGATTGTTTATTTTTGCATTATTATCGGTGTTTACATATTGGGCATTACCTGAATTAAACTTTATGTGGGTTATGCTGTTATTGTATATATGGGTTTTATGCTGGCGCGGTGAAGAAAAAATGCTCCTGGCTTATATCATGCTCGGATTCAGCCTTTATTGGCGCGTGCTGGTCTATTTCCCCAATGCCGAATACAATTTATTGCGTTTTGGCGGCACCGATATGCTGACCTATGAAGGTTTTGCCCGATATATATTTGAGAGCGGCTCACTGGAAGCGGGGGAAAAAACATTTTATTACCAGGCAGCCTTCCGATATATTGTGCATCTGCTGCACCTGATCTTCGGCGAAAGCGACAGTGTTCGCTCGTTTTTCATGCTGTTGGCGATGAATATGGGTCTGTTTTTGAATATTAATTTTTTGTCTTCTCGAAAAGATATCAAAGACAAAACCATGTTATGGCTGGGCTGGGGTTTTTCTGCAGCTATTATCTTGTTGAGTAATGCCTCGTTGGTATTTTATGTGCAGCATGGCATCTCTGAAACAGTCTCATGGATTTGTTTCCTTTATGTATTTTATATTTACCTGGTTTATGCCCGGAGCTTATGGCCGGTGGCAGCCGCCTTAATCGGTGTGGGCGTTTTTAATCGGTATAACCATTTACCCGCATTAATTTTCCTTTTCCTGTTTTTTAACTGGCCGGATTGGCAGAAAAAGAAAAAATCGATATTAATATCGTTTGTAATCATTGGCGCTATACTGGCTTTAATCCCCATTCATAATATCATTTATGGTGGAAAATTTGAAATTATGCCGACCAGCGCCGATGCCAGTGTTAACCTGATTTTGCCGCCGCAAAAACTGTTAAATATCTTTGGTGATCCAACCGTTTTACCGGCCGTCTTAAATCAAACCCGAATTTTGTTCGGTTTTGTCAGTTGGAAATTATTGGACTTGTGCATTCCCATTTTCGGAATATGGACGATGTGGCTGGGGCTGGGTGGCTTTATACTGGCACGCTGGAAACAATTTTCAGCACCTGCGCGCTGGATCTGGCTGCTGCCGGGTCTCTATTTTGGCTCGCAGTTTTTCTTTTATATGCTGGCAAATTACCCGCGCCATCTTTATGCCGCTTATCTTGCAGCTTCAATAACCGGTTTGTATATTTGCTGGTTTACCGGCAGAAATAGTATCAGGGGAAAACTTAACCCATCGGCAAAAAGAGCCGAATAAGGAGATTTATGTACCTGGCGTCACAAACACGATATGAGAATATGCCCTATAAACGCTGCGGCCGCAGCGGATTGCTGCTGCCTGCCATTTCACTGGGTCTTTGGCAGAACTTTGGCGGGACGGACTCTTTCGAAAATTCCCGCGCCATGCTGCTGCATGCCTTTGATGTGGGTATTACACACCTTGATCTGGCCAACAATTACGGCCCGCCGCCTGGGAGCGCCGAAGAAACTCTTGGCCTGGTCTTAAAAAAAGACCTTTTTTCGCATCGTGATGAATTAATTATCTCATCCAAAGCCGGTTATACCATGTGGCCGGGTCCTTATGGCGACTGGGGTTCAAGGAAATATTTAATCTCGAGTCTGGATCAAAGCCTGAAAAGAATGGGCCTTGAATATGTGGATATATTTTACAGTCATCGCCCCGACCCGGAAACGCCCCTTGAAGAAACCATGGGCGCCCTGGATGCCATCGTCCGCTCCGGAAAAGCACTGTATGCCGGTATAAGCAATTATCGGGCCGAACAGACTCTGGCAGCTTCACGATTGTTAAAATCGATGGGAACACCCTGTTTAATTCACCAGCCGCGCTATAACATGTTTGAACGGTGGGTGGAAGAAACCCTGACCCCGGTGTTGGACCAGGAAGGCATCGGTTGTATCGTTTTTTCACCATTGGCGCGCGGTCTGTTAACCGATCGATATCTTTATGGCGTTCCTGCCGATTCACGGGCCGGGCGTGGCAGCCCATTTAAACCGGATATCGACCCGGTTAAAATCGAAAAAGTTAAAAAATTAAATGAACTGGCCATTACGCGTGGGCAAACCATGGCGCAAATGGCACTGGCGTGGGTGTTACGATTGCCACAGGTCACTTCAGCTCTGATCGGTGCCAGCCGCATTCAACAA
>JAJTBH010000320.1 GCA_021287005.1 Anaerolineae bacterium | reverse complement strand
TGCCGTACGAGAAATAAAGCGGATTGATGATCGTGGCAAATGCCAGCAGTCCAATAAAAGAAATAAGATATGAATATTTGCTGCTGAATGACCGGATCTTATCCCAACTCAGATTATTAAGCGGGCTGCTTGATTTTGTTTCCATTGATTCCTTCCTTATTCGCGCCGGTGGCGTAATACATTACATTAACTTCTGTCAGTTGATCTCTGTTTAACTCTGCGTTGATGTGACCTTCATACATCACCAGGCAGCGATCCGCAATTTTATAAATTTCCGGAAATTCCGAACTGAAGATGATCAGGCTCTTTCCACGATGAGCCAGTTCACTGATCAGTTTATAAATCTCAAATTTGGCGCCCACGTCAATACCTTGAGTGGGGTTATCCAGAATATAAATATCTGAATTAAGTTCCAACCAGCGTGAAACCATCACCTTTTGCTGGTTGCCGCCGCTTAATGAGGTGATTTCATCATCCATGTTGCCAACGCGGATATTGGTCACTTTTTGATTACGGTTAAACCGTTCGGCTTCTTCTCTTTTATTGATAAAAAATCGGTTATGTTTGGCAATAAAATAAGCAATCGAGAGGTTATTAAGGATGCTCATATCCTTAATGATTGAGCGCTCTTTACGATTGCGCTGCACCATGCCGACGCCGGCCTTCATAATCTGGCGGATGTGCCCCAGGGGAAGTCGTTTTCCATTTAATGTCACTGTGCCCGTGTCCACATGGCGCGCTCCAAAAAGCGCTTCCGAGAGTTCACCGCGACCGTCGCCATGTAAACCGGTGATGGCCAGCACTTCGCCTTCCCGCAGGTCAAAGCTGATATCTTTAAAATGGCCTTTACAGGATAAATTTTCCACCTGCATCACAACTTTGCCGCGCACGTCTTCCTTGACCAACTGGCTGTCAACAATGCTGCGCCCCACCAATAAATTGGTGGCTTTCTGTTCGTTAATATCCTTAAAATAACCGCTTTCAATAAATTTACCATCGCGCAAGACGGTGTATTTATCGCATATCGCGAACAGTTCGGGCATTTTATGTGAGATAAAGATAATGCTGATGCCATGCGCTTTAAGGCTGCGCATAATTTCAAAGAGGATGTCAATTTCTTTATTGGTCAAAGCCGTGGTCGGCTCGTCCATAATAATCAATTTAGATTCAAACAGGAACGACCGGGCAATTTCCACCAGTTGTTTCCGTGAGGGTTCAAGGTTATCCACCATTTCTACCGGGTCGATATCCACCTTGATTTTTTCCAAAACTTCTTTTGAGCGGGCAATCATCGTTTTGCGATCCAGTAAACCGGCGCGATTAACGATTTCTTGTCCCAGAAACAGATTTTCAAACACGGCCAGGTCATTAACCAGGTTTAACTCCTGGTGAATAAACTTAATGCCCAGTGCATTGGATTTGTGAATGCTCATATCTTCAATCAACTGTCCGTCAATGAAGATCTGACCTTCGTTTTGCTGCAACGCGCCACCCAGAATATTCATCAAGGTGGATTTGCCCGCGCCGTTTTCGCCCAGCAAACCGTGGATTTCCGCATCGCCGACCGTGAAGTTGACGTCATCCAGGGCTTTGACCGGGCCGAAGAATTTACTGATGCCCTTCATTTCTAAAATCATGGGGGGAAGCCTGCCTTTCCAGTGTGCGGCAATGCGCTTGTTTCAAAAATTACAGTCTGGATAAGTGTGTAGCGGGTGTTTTTTCGTAAGGATTGACCGGGCAGCATGACCGCCCGGTCAATCCTTTTATTGATAGCATCTGTGCATCAAATCTTGCTGATACACGTGCCCTCAGCCATTAATTAGTTATCGAGGCTGTAGCGAATTTTGTAAACTTCGTTGTTGCGGAATTCTTCGGCGTTGGAGTTGTCAACTTCGACGGTGGGGCCGAGGATCAGACCACTGGGGGTCTTGCCATTGAGGATGTCAGCACCGAGTTGGACAGCTTCGCGGATCATAGCGGGTGAGAAGGCATAGGTAACCTGATCGATGTTATATTTTTCCTTGAATTCGGGGAAGACATCCAGGTTTTCCTTGCGGGCGCCGACACCGGAGACCAGGCGGATATCGAGTTTGGCGGGGCCTTTGTAGGCGGCGATGGCGTCTAACACACCGAGAACAACTTCGTCGTCATGGGTGAAGATGGCTTTGATGCTTTCAATGTCAGCCTGTGAGCTGGTGTTGAAGAAGGTTTCCATCTGTTCCATGGCTTTGGCACGCTGCCAGTCGGTGGTGAAGGCCTGAACGATATTGAAGTTCTTCGCAGCGGTGGATTTGAAACCGTCTGAACGCTGGGTAGGAACGGTGGACAGGTCGCCTTTGAACTCGAGGATGTTGATGGTTTCGCCGGCATCAATTTCTTTCTTGAAATAGTTATTGAAGTATTCACCGGTCATTTTACCAATGGTCACATTGTCGCCCATGAATTCAACGGTGGGTTCGAAATCGGTGATCAGGCGGTCGTAGATAACCAACGGAATTTTGCTATCCATAACTTTCTGGGCAGCGGAGCGCAGTTCGTCACCGTTGATAGGCCACATCACAATCACGTCGACTTTGTCGTTGATCAGGGTGTCGATCTGGTTGTTCTGTTCGGAAGTTTCACCGGCGGTCAGGAATTTGTAGGTAAAGCCTTCTTTGGCAGACAGTTCTTTGGCAAAAGCTTCGGCGTGTTTGATGCTTTCACCGGTGAAACCGTGATCGGCGTTGGGCATAACGATGCCCATTACTTTGCCTTTGGCGCCGGCTTCGGCAGCGGGGGCAGCGGCTTCGGCGGTGGGGGCAGCAGCTTCAGCAGCGGGGGCAGCGGTGGCAGCTTCGGCAGCGGGGGCTGCAGGAGCTTCGGGCGCAGCGGTGGGGGTGGGGGCTGCGCAGGCGACCAGTGATAAAATCACCATCAGAATCGCGATATAACCAAAAAGTTTCTTCATTTTTTAGTTCCTCTCCAAAAAATTTAAATTAAAGGGTAACACACCCTTTATTCACAATACAACATGCCGTAACACATGTGCCCCTTTTTTGGTTGGTTCGAAAAGCCAGATGAACCGGTGGGAGTGGGGATCTCCCCTTTTAACTTACCTGGGTACAACAACATTATTTATCTGACCAATGTTTGAAAGTTTGTCTGGCCTGCCCAAGCTGCCGGGCAGCTTCAAACACGTCATCACCTCCTTTACACAACATTTTTTGTCAAACACACCAGTTTCACTGCAAAGAAAATGTCAGGGGCAACATACATCTTTCAACTGGCGACTCATTTTTCTCCGGGAAAGATTAGAGTGATACACTCACCCATTGTCTGTTTTTGGCGCTGGCCAGAATGGCTTCTTCCACCACCAGGGCGCGATGACCGTCTTCGAAAGTCGGGAAATCGGCTTCGGCGCTAAAATCACCGGCGCGAATATATTCATGAACCTTGCGGGCCAGTTGTTTGAAGGTATCGGGGAAACCTTCGGTATGGCCGCCGGGGTATGAAGCCACTGCGCGTGCATCGGGCTGCATTAAGGACGGGTCCTTGGTTAACACGGCATTGTAGCGGTCGCGATAACCACGCCATAATTCATCGGGGCGTTCCGAATTCCAGGCCACGGACGACTGCGAACCGTCCACCTCATAACGCAGGGTGTTTTTACGTCCGGCAGCCACCTGTGAAACGACCAGGCTGCCTTTGGCGCCGTTTTCGAAATGGAAAAGCAGGTGGGCGTAATCGTCGCCGGTAACCGGAACTTCTTCATAAGCCGGTTCATTGCTGCCCAGTTTGCCCACAAAGGTTTGCACTTCTCCCAGCGGGCGTTTGCGCACCGGGATGCTGGTGCCCAGGTCGGCCATCACTTCGGTGATTTTCAGGCCGGTAATAAACATAACCATATCCATCCAGTGTGAACCGATATCTGCCACAGCGCATAACACGCCGCCTTCTTTGGTCAGCAAACGCCAGTTCCAATCGGTGGGATACAACAACCAATCCTGTAAATAAGCGCCATGAATGGCGTGAATTTTGCCCAGTTCTCCACTGCGTGCGATGGCACGCGCTTCGTGGTTGACCGGGTAATAACGCAGGTTATAGTTCACCGCGCAGGCCAGTTTCGAAGCCTTGGCCAGCTCGACCAGTTCGGCAGATTGTTCGGCAGTAACCGTCAACGGTTTTTCGCAGACGACATGTTTACCGGCTTTAATGGCCTGAACCGCCTGGCTGTAGTGCAGATAGTTGGGAGAACAAATATGCACCACGTCGATATCGGGGTCGGCGATCATTTCATCATAGCTGGCATAAGCCTTTTCAATGAAGAGTTCATCGGCGCGTTTACGGGCTTCATCCTGGGTAATACCCACTACACCCACCACTTCATCACCAATGCGACGAATGCCTTCTATATGGGCCGGTCCGATAAATCCCAAACCGGCAACACCTACCTTCAATTTTTTATGACTCATGCGACCCTCCCATATTAAATAAGATGAAGTTCAAATTAATGAGCGATATCGTAACGTCGCCCGCGTAATAGACCGGTTAATACATGGTCCAAAATCATGTGAACATCTTCGATCTGTTCCATATCATTCACCGGCACTACCAGCGGCAGGTCTACCGCACCCTTCAACTTACCGCCTGCATACCCTGTTAATCCGATCGTAAACATACCTTTTTCTCTGGCGATTTTGACGCCCTCGAGTACATTGGGCGAATTGCCGCTGCCGCTGATGGCTACAACCACG
>JAJTBH010000319.1 GCA_021287005.1 Anaerolineae bacterium | reverse complement strand
TAAGAATAAGAAGCCTGCATCACCGCCAGCGCTTCTGCGGCCGGGCCGAGAATGTAAGCGGCCCCGCCGGCGGCGGCGGTATATTCCAAAGCATCGCCAGGGCGGCCCTGGGCGGTATCCATGCCGATCGCCAGGGCATAGGGCGCCATGCCCGATCCCACCAGGGCAATCGCGGCCTGCACCGCTTCCGAACCGGCCTTGCAGGCAAATTCCCAATCGCCGGCCTGAATGTGCGGGGTAGCGCCGATGGCTTCGGCCACCACCGTGCCGCTTGGTTTAACCGCATAGGGGTGCGATTCCGAACCGACCCATACGGCGCGCAGTTGATCGGCCTGAATGCCGGCCCGTTTTAAGGCGTTGCGCGCGGCTTCGATTGACATGGTGATCACGTCTTCATCCAGACCCGGCACCGATTTTTCTTTAATCGGCGAACCGTTGGGCGTACCCGTCCACACCTGGGCAATTTCACTGCCGGGCAGGCGGTAACGCGGCACATAAGCGCCGTAGCCAATGATGCCCACCGGGCGGTCGGGTTTAAGTAAAAGTGAGGTCTTCTCAGGCATGCGTGCTGCCTCCTCTCCATTCATTTAATATTTCAATAGCGCGGTCAACCCGCACGACATTTTCATTTACCAGTTGCAGCGCCAGACGATCAACCATCTCGCCCGCTGCCCCGGCGGCAATTGCCACCTGGCGGGCATGCAGGCTCATGTGCCCGCGTTGAATGCCCTCGGTAGCCAGGGCACGCAGGGCGGCCAGGTTCTGCGCCAGACCGACCGAAACCATCACTTCGGCCAGTTGCGCGGCGGTGGTCACACCCATCAGTTTTAAAGCAGCGCGCGCCGTCGGGTGAACGCGGGTGGCCCCGCCCACCGTTCCGGCGGCCAGCGGCATTTCAAGCGTGCCCACCAGGTTGCCATCGGTATCTTTGCCCCAATGGCTCAGGCTGGTGTAACGCCCGCTGCGGCTGGCATAAGCATGCGCCCCGGCTTCAATCGCGCGCCAGTCGTTGCCGGTGGCCAGCGCCACGGCGTCGATGCCGTTCATAATGCCTTTATTGTGTGTGGCGGCGCGATAGGGGTCGGCGGCGGCAAAGGCCCAGGCGGCAATGATATTATCGCGCACCTGCTCGCCGCTGAAAGATTCCACGGCCAGGCCGGCGGTGTGAATGGTGCAGGCTGCCCGCGCCAGGCGGCGGTCGGCCAGGTTGGATAGAATGCGCAGCAGCACCCGCCCGCCGGTGATGGTTTCAATCCAGGGGGCCAGGCGTTCCACGGCAGTGTTAACCGCATTGGCGCCCATAGCGTCGCGCACATCATAAATCAGGTGAATGACCAGAAAAGGGCCAATGGGGGATTCTTCAATGATGCGCACTTGCAGGTCACGCGCACCTCCGCCCAGTTTTTTGAGCATGGGGTCCACGTCGCTGGCTTCGGCCAGCAGGCGTTCCTTTTGTTCCAAAATCAGGTGTCGCGCCAGGTGCACGTCGGCCACTTCCAGCAGTTGAATCTGCCCAATCATTTCGGGCGCACTGGTATGTGCGCAAAACCCACCCGCCGGGCGTGCCAGGCGCGCCATAAAAGAAGCGCCGGCCACAATGGAAGGCTCTTCTACCACCATCGGCACGGGAACTTCACGTTCGTTGATTAAAAAGTTGCGGGCAATACCCAGCGGCAGTCCATAAATGCCGACCACATTTTCGATCATATGGTTGGCCTGTTCAAGGTTCAGGCCGCCGGCGCCGCTTAAAGCCTCGCGTTCTTCGGGGGTCAGGCCGCTTAAATCTCCCAACTGCTGCAACCTCTCAGCCGGGGTAAGGTCGTAGAATTTTTTCTCAGCCATGCATGTCCTTTCTGAAATGCCACACCCAAGGGGGTGTACCACACCCTAAGGGGCGTACTACACCCACGAGATACACCGCTTTCGGGCATAGCGGATTAATCTTATAAAAGAATCACTTGCAGAACCTATCAAATCAAACCTTTGGTTAAACAAAAAATACCTGATCCGGTGTAATGTCTCCGCCAAAATTGATATTTTCACGGAGAATGATAAAATTAATTAAGATAATTTTAGTAGGAATAACCCGGACCGGATCATTATAATCCGGCACTCGGCCATAAAAAACACTCGCCTTTAGAAGGGGAACCTATGTCTCAAAAAATAATCCAATTTCTTGGTTTCATCCTGACCGGATTGTTGTTTTTGTTGCCGGTTAAGCCGGTCCGCGCCGATATCGCCCCGCCCGCCGGCGCGCCGGGCAGCAGCATCATTCCGGGGCAAAACACCAGGGTGCGCATGCTGGCCGAAAACGTATTAATGGTGCTTAAACCAGGGCCGTCGGGCACTTATGTGGCCGAGGTATCGGCCGATTTTGCCATGAAAAATATGGGCGAAAACGATGAAAAAATGATGGTGCGTTTTCCATTGGAAGATGTGTCCGGTATTGGCGACGGTTTTTTGGGGCACCCCACCGTTAAAAATTTTAAGGTACAGGTTAACCGCCAATCGGTGGCAGTTAATAATACTCGGGAGCCCTACCAGGATAATTCGCCCGCCATCGCCTGGGCCAATTTTGAAGCAGCCTTTCCGCGCGGTAAAGAGGTATTTATTAAAGTCACCTACACCACCGACCTGCAATCCGACAATCACCCGACCCTGAAATATATTATCGGCACGGGCTCGGGCTGGCACCAGTCCATCGGCAGCGCCACCCTCACCGTGCGCCTGCCCTATGCGGCAGGTCCGGCCAACACCGGCTGGTACCAGCCTGCGGACCCGATCTTAATCGGCAAAGAAGTGCGCTGGCACTGGTACGATTACGAACCCAATCAAAACGAAGTGGTCGAACTCAGCCTGGTAAATCCCATTTTCTGGAATCGCATTCTCGAGCTGGAAGCCCAAACCGGCAACGAACCGGATAATATTAACGCCGCCGTAAAACTTTCACAACTGTATATCAACGCCGCCAGTGAAAAACACGGCTGCATGGATAATAACGCGGCAGGTTCTCTGGCCGAGATCGCCATACAGCAAGCGCTGGCCCTGCATCCATCAGATGTTAACTTGCATCTGCAACTGGCCGAAGTTTACCAGTGGCAGTTGGACTGCCAGGATGCGACCAGCCTATCCAACCGTGACCGTCTGGAAGCCCTCAAAGCTGAAATCCAAACGGTTTTACAACTTGCCCCCAACAATCAACGTGCAATCGAAATCAACGGCGAGCTAAATTCCATAAAGTCCGCTCCCGCGCTGCCTTAATTCGAGGAAACATTAAACCATATTCAAACCAGTTCTTAACAAAATCTTAATAATTTCTCAATAAAATAACCTTTCTGAAAGTTAATTACATTCTAAGAGGTTTGCACAGCCACGGCTTGGATCTTGTTGAAACAAGTCTGTAAATCCCTTTCAGAAAGGAAGGCTCTTTTCCGTTAATTCAACCATCATCTCAGCTTTAATGGTTCTCATGGAATCACGGAAAAACTTGTAATTCTTTGATGAGTAAGTTTTTTGAAAAAACACCTTTTCATTTTATACTATTCGCTTTTTACCCGTTTTTGAGCCTGTATTTTCATAACGCCCAACAAATTCCGGCCTATGCCAGCAGTCGGGCATTATTGTTTTCTATTGTTTTATTGATCCTGTCTTTTTTAATATCTTTATTATTACTGCATAACCTTAACCGGGCGGCCTTATTAACCTCGCTGGCGCTGCTGCTTTTTTACGCCTATGGTCATGTTTATGATCTCTTAGAGGTTCATTTCCCCTATCTGGCACATCATTCTTTGCTGGCAGGTCTGGCTCTTATTGTGCTGCTGGTTGTTTTTATCAGTCTGCTGCGCACCCATGCTTCTCTGTTTAACCTGAATCTCATCCTTAACAGCATCACCCTGCTTTTAGTGGTTCTGGTAGCCGCAGATGCTTTGTTAAAATATGCCAATGGTCAATGGTTTGCCGAAGTGCACGCGCCCGTGGTTAAAGAACCAGCGGCAAACATTCAGTCAACGGTTTCGAGCGATTTACCCGATGTTTATTATTTCCTGCTGGATAGTTACGCCCGCCAGGATAAATTGATGGAAGTGGAAAAATTTGACAACTCTGCTTTCATTGAGCAACTGCGCCAGCGCGGTTTTGTAATTCCATCCTGTACCCAGAGTAATTACGACAATACGCTTGAATCGGTGTCTTCTTCATTAAACATGAATTACCTCGACCGGCTTAATGTGGATACCTCAATGGATGGCGAAGCCGAAATGGTCCTGACCAGCCGCCTGATTCAACACAACCTGGTGCGCAACAAATTTAAAGACCTTGCTTATACTACCTATGCCTTTGCCACCAAAGCCCCTTTTGTTAATTTAAGCGACTCGGATTATTATTACGATGTTAATGCACGCACAGCATACATTGACCGGATTGAAAGCCTCAATTTTTATGAACTGTTCCTGAATACCACCGCTCTGCGTCTGGTCTGGCAAACCGAATTAAACCAGGCTGCGCTGGCGCTGCCGCTCAAAACCATTCAATGGATTGAACCGCAACTGGATACGTTCTCAACCATGCGTTATCATGAATATTTGCAGAATAAATACACGCTCGATAAACTCATGGACATTCCTTCTCAGCCGGGCCCCAAGTTTATTTATGCGCACCTGATGGATGTGCATTCTTCATATGTTTATAACCCCAACGGCACTTTTATGATTCAAAGCGACGAAAGTAAGGCGGCTTATATT
>JAJTBH010000318.1 GCA_021287005.1 Anaerolineae bacterium | reverse complement strand
CGCACCGACTGCGACCCCGAAGCTTTCAAAGCCGTTCCCGAAACCTACGACTACCTGATGTCAGCCGCTGAAGACTGGAAGAGCAACCGCATCGTTCCTTCCATCGTCCACGGCGCTGCCACCTACGAAAGCTGGGCCACTTCCTTTAAAGACACCGTCGCCCTGTTTGTTTCCTCTGGCGATGTTGCCAAGACCCAGACCGCTCTCGGTCAACTCTGTGTGGATGCAGAAATCTGCAAATAAGTTCTAAAATAATAAAATATGGCAGTCCCCTGCGGGACTGCCATATTTTATAGGGAGTAATTGCATGCGGCATTATAAGAAATACAGGTTTTTATCCATATTGTTAATTCTGCCTTCAGCCCTCTCTATTCTGGTTTTTGTATACGGTTTCATCGGTTTCACCGGGATGGCGTCTTTTCTCAATTGGAAAAAACTAAAGATAGATTTTACCTTCGTCGGTTTTGATAACTATGCCCGTTTATTTCAAAACGAGCGTTTTCTGATTGACCTGCAAAACACCTTTACATTTACCCTTTTATTCCTGATCGCCACAATTGTCATTGGCTTTTTAATGGCCGTTGCCATTGACCGCAACATTAAAGGCGAAGCAATTTTCAGAAATATTTATTTATTCCCCATGGCGCTCTCCTTCATCGTCACCGGTGTGGTCTGGCGCTGGCTGTTGGCTCCCGGCAACGCCGATACCGGCGCGTTGGGCGTCAACCTGATTCTTGAAAACGTAGGTTTAGGCTTTTTAAAAAATGGATGGTATACCGATCCGAGCATCGGTATTAAAGCAGTTGTCATTGCCGCCGTCTGGCAATACGCCGGTTATGTTATGGCGCTTTACCTGGCCGGTATTCGCGGCATTCCCGTGGAATTAATGGAAGCCGCCCGCCTGGACGGTTCTTCTGAATTTAACATTTACCGGTACATTGTGCTGCCCATGCTGCGCCCCGTTACACTTTCAGCCGTCATCATTTTAGGTCATATTTCACTTAAGATTTTCGATCTGGTCGTTTCCATGACAGGCCCCGGCACCGGATTCTCCACCGACGTTCCCGCCCTGTTTATGTACGACACCACCTTCCGCGGCAACCGCTTTGCCGAAGGTTCCGCCATCGCCGTTGTACTGCTGTTGATGGTGGCTGTGCTGGTCATTCCCTATCTCATTAACAGTTCCCGCTCGGAGGTTGAACGATGAGTGCCCAAAGCCAATCTCTCCCGAGCAGACGCAAGCCTTTCCACTGGTCTCGTCTTCTGCTTTATTTCTTTCTGGTTGTCGGCGCCGTGTTTTTCCTTGCGCCCATCTACTTACTGGTCATCACCGGCATGAAATCTTACCAGGAAGTCAGCCTGGTAAACATGTGGAACTTCCCGCAGGTGTTCAGCCTGGAATCCTTCGCCAAAGCCTGGTTCGGTTCAGTGCAGGAAGGTTATCGCGGTCTGTCAGGCAATTTTATCAACAGCCTGATGCTGGTCATTCCGGCCTCCTTAACCTCGGCTTTCATCGGCTCCATCAACGGTTATGTGCTCTCCAAATGGAAGTTTAAAGGCTCAGACCTGATTTTCACGCTGATGTTATTTGGCATGTTCATCCCTTACCAGAGTGTATTAATCCCGTTGGTACGTGTATTAATGTGGGTCAACTCTTTTACCCTGCCCATCATTAACGCCGTTCAGGGTTTAAACGTGCCCGCTTCAATCGCCTGGCTGCCCTACTGGATCGGCGAATTTATTCCCGGTTACGGCACTATCGGCGGTTTAATCATGGTGCATGTCATTTACGGTCTGCCAATTGCTACGCTGACCTTCCGCAATTATTACGCCGGCATCTCCACCGAATTAATCGAAGCCGGTTTAATCGATGGCGACAGCATGATGGGCGTCTTCCGCCACATTCTTTTCCCCATTTCAATGCCGGCTTTTGTCGTGGTTTTGATCTGGCAGTTCACCTCCATCTGGAACGATTTTCTCTTTGGCATCATCGTCACACCCAACCCCGAAGTGCAGCCGGTGACCGTGGCCTTAAACAACCTGGCGGGTTCCTATATTGTCGAATGGAACATTCAAATGGCCGGTTCGTTAATTGCTTCGCTGCCCACCCTGCTGGTTTACATTTTCCTCAGCCGCTATTTCATTCGCGGTTTGATGGCCGGCTCACTAAAAGGTTAATCCTTTACAACCTGGAATTTGTGTTATGTCTTACCCAACCATCGATTTACGAAGGATTAAAACCTATCCCATCAGCCAGCGCAAAAACCTGGTTAAACTGGGTGATTTAATCCATCCCGACAATTTGATTCCCTCTCTCGAAAGCAACGAAATGCAAGCCGTGGTACAGGCGGTCTTAAAGGCCCGCCGTGCCGGACACCCGGTTATTTTTATGATGGGTGCACATGTGATTAAGTGCGGTCTGGGGCCTCTCCTGATCGATTTAATGAAAAAAGGCGTCATCACGCATATCGGCGGCAACGGCGCCGTCTCCATTCACGACACCGAACTGGCCATGATCGGCGAAACATCGGAAGATGTGGCCATGAGCATTGAAGACGGCAGTTTTGGCATGGCCTATGAAACCGGCTCATTCATCTATCGCGCTTTACGCGAGGGCGCCCGGAACGGCATGGGCTACGGCGAGGCGCTGGGCAAACTGATAGCCGATGAAAACCTGCCGCATCGCGATGTTTCAGTGTTATACCAGGCTTATCGCCTGGGCGTTCCCGTGACCATCCACGTCACCGTGGGTGCCGATATCATTCACCAGCATCCCGAAAGTGATTTTGGCATTCTGGGTGAAGCCACCGGGCGCGATTTTCAGGTTTTCTGCGCTTCGGTTGCCGATCTGGATCAGGGTGTATTCCTCAATTTTGGTTCAGCCGTGACCGGCGCTGAGGTCTTTTTAAAGGCCATTTCAATTGCGCGCAACCTGGGTTACCCGGTCAGCCGTTTTACCACTGCCAATTTTGACCTGGTGCCGCTCGGTAATGATTATCACTCCAGCGTGGGCAAAGACAAACCCGAATATTATTATCGCCCGCGCAAAAATATCGTCAATCGTCCGGTTTCAATGGGCGGACAGGGTTTTCACATTAACGCCAACCATATGGAGACCGTGCCCACCCTGCACCGCAAGGTTTGCGAGGCGCTTAAAAACGAAAAACTGGCCGTTGCCGATGCACGCAGCGGGCAGGATGCCCTCAGTGATGCCGCCGACCGCATTGCCGCACGCTCCACGGCTGCCGCCGCCCTGTTTAATGAGCTGGTTCACCGCCAGCCGCAGTTAAAAGAAGCTGCCATCCCGCTGGCCAAAGCCTATTTAAACATTGCGTCATCTCTGGAACGCGGCGGTTTTGTTTACCTGGCCGGAAACGGCGGCAGCATGTCTGACGCCATTCACATTTCAGGAGAAATGCTTAAATCATATGCCCGTCCGCGCCCGCTAACCGAGCATGAACGCGCACACCTGTTAAAACTTCCCGAAGGCGCTTTATTGGCCGACAACCTTGAAAGAGGTCTGCGCGCCGTGGTTTTAGGCGCCAACCTGGCGCTGGCCTCGGCCGTGGAAAACGATTTTCGCGAGCATAACCTGGCGGCTGCGCAGGAACTGAACGCCCTCGGCCGCTGCGGCGATGTTTTTATCGGCTTATCCACCAGCGGCAAAGCGCGCAACATTCGATTGGCCGCTCAGACGGCCCACGCCAAAGGTTTGAGTACCATCCTTTTCACCGGGCCCAAAGACAGCCAGCTCTCCAAAGAGGTCGATATCAGCATCCAGGCGCCCGGCGAACGTACCGACCGCATCCAGGAAAATCATATCCTTCTTTATCACTGCCTGTGCGAAATGTTGGAACGTGATTTTTTTGAAGCCTAGTCCTTCTTCATCTTCTTCTTAAACACATAACCCGAAGGTCATCTTCGGGTTATGTGTTTAAATTCAATAATTAAACAACTCAATCGATCAAACGCACCACATACTGTTCTGAGGTATGGTTAAGCACAATCGTAATGGCGCCCAACGCGCAGCCGCGCAGCCCCAGGGGCGATTGTTTTAAGTTTAAATTTACCCCGGCCGGCAGCAAATGTTGCAAACGCGCCAGGATTTCAGGAATAAACAGGTCGGACGATTGGGAAATAGCCCCGGTAAAAATAATCACTTCGGGATCCACAATGGCGCTGATGCCTGAAACCATCACGGCCAGGTAATCGACCGTTTCATCATAAATCGGCCTGGCCCAGCTTTCACCGTTTCTAACCGCTTCAAAGATGTCGCGGGCCGTCAAATTGTTGCATTGGGCTTCAGGCAGCACATGATGCAATTGTTTCCTGGCGCGGCTGGCAATGCTGACGCCCGATGCCACCTGCTCCATGCTGCCAAAACGTTGGCGGGGTTTTCCCAAAAAACTACGGTCGGGCAGTTGGTAACCAATTTCACCGGCTGCTTCGTGCGCCCCACGATATAAAAAGCCGTCCACCACAATGGCCGAACCGATTCCGGCGCCCAGCGAAACGACCACAATATCTTTCAGGTTTTTTCCGGCGCCGTACCACATTTCACCCAGCGCCGAGAGGTTAACGTCATTATCCACGATGATCGGTAAATGATATTTTTCAGCCAGGCGTTCCTGTAACGGGAAATCGGCCCAGCTCAACGTGGGCGCCCAGACCACCACACCTTCATTATGACGCGTCACACCCGGCGCGCCCACCCCGATACCCAATACCCGTTTTCCTTGTAATTCGGGGTCTGCCATGAAA
>JAJTBH010000317.1 GCA_021287005.1 Anaerolineae bacterium | reverse complement strand
AGACGGCTCACGGAATTACATGGCGGCAGTGTTCACGCTAAAAGCAATTTTGGCGAAGGCAGCAGTTTCAGTATCGTGTTACCCTGGGTTGCGCCACAAACTGAGCGCGATCCTGGATCACAGATCAAACCACCCAGTCATACAAAACCCTTACTGGTTTATGAAAACAATGAAGATTATTCTCAAGCCGATATAATGATCGTGGATGACAACGAAGTAAATATCCAGATGATTTCCGATTATTTATCAATGCAGAAATATAATATCTTCACAGCCCGTAATGGATGGGAATTTCTTGAGACTGTATCAAAAATCAGACCCCAAATAATCTTGATGGATATTCAAATGCCGGGATTGGACGGTTTAACCCTTATTTCCCGGCTGCGAAATCATCCGGATAGCCGCATTGCCAACACGCCGGTCATAGCCATGACGGCGCTGGCTATGCCGGGTGATCGCGAAAAATGTCTTGCAGCCGGTGCAACCGAATATGTGTGTAAACCCGTAAAGCTAAAAGAATTGGTGAATATTATTACAAATTTCTATTCACCATCCATTTAATCCAAAGTTTCATTCTCCATGCCGGGTTGATAAACGACCACCCGGTTTCTTCCGCTGCGTTTTGCCTGGTATAAGGCAACATCTGCCCTCGATAAAATTTCATCGCCGCTGTTGCCATGCAGCGGAAAAACCGCCACACCGATCGAAGCAGTGACATGAATCTGCCGGTTATCAAAAACAATCTGTAATTGGTTAATTAAGTTACAGATATAATTTGCCCGTTGAATAACATCGTCAAGATTAATATCCGGCATAAAAACCATAAACTCTTCACCGCCATAACGAAAAACAATGTCACCGCGGCGTGTATGGGCAGCCACTGTTTCGGCGGTTATTTTTAATGCATAATCACCGGCAAGATGACCGTAAGTATCATTGATCTGTTTAAAATGATCCAGGTCCATTAATAAAAACGCCAGTGAATGTTGTCCGCGCTGGGCACGGTTTAACTCGATATCCATAATCTCGGATAAATAATGCCGGTTATATAATCCAGTTAATCCGTCGTGGATTGCCTGTTCTCTTAATGCCTGTTCAAGCGAAGTGATTTCATTGATTTGCTGCTGTAACTCTTCGTTTACTAGCTGCAACCTTTCCTGTGCTTCCTGCAACTCAATGGTACGTTCACCAACCCGTTTTTCAAGTTCGCGTTTATCGGTTTCCATCTTCTTAAAACGATATTGAAAACCACCCACGGTTGCCATAATAATGGTTAAAACCGCAATTAAACGGAACCACCACGTTTCCCACCAGGGGGGTAAAACTTCAATTTCCAAGCGCGCTGGAACATTGTTCCAAATGCCATCATTATTGGCAGCCCTGACCAACAAAGTGTAATTACCCGGTGAAAGGTTGGTATACGTCACATCCTGACGCGACATGGCCGGCGACCAATCTTTATCAAATCCTTCCAGTTTATGTTGATACAAATTTTTAGAAGATATCTGGTAGGATAACGCGGCATATTTTAACGTAAATACCGACTGGTCATAATTAAGAATTATCCTGTTCATCTTCTCAATCGGCTGAGGCAGTAATTGGCTGCCCACCGGCACCGATTGATTAAACAATTCAAAATCCGTAAAAATTACCGGCGCCAGGAAACTGTTGTTAACGATTGAATCGGGCTTAAAAAAAGTAACCCCGTTGGAACCGCCAAAAAACAACTCCCCATCCGGGCCGCGTTGCGAGCTGGCAATTACAAATTGATCTCCCTGTAAACCATCACGCGCATCATAGTTATGAAAAGTACCTTTATCAGGATCAAAACGGCTGATTCCTTTACTGGTACTCAACCACAATTCCCCCGCACTGCCGGGTTGCACAGCCGTGATATTATCATTGGGCAATCCATCGTGTGTTGTGTAATTTTTCCATTCGCGGCTGCCCATATCAAAACCGCTTAAACCACCGGATGTACCCGCCCAGATGACATCGCGGGATGCATCATAATAAACGGAAAAAACGGAATCGCTTAAAATGCTGTTGGGATTATCGGCCTGATACCGGTTATGGCTGAAAATTCCGGTTTTTGGATCCAACGATTCCAGACCTCCACGGGCCGTGGCCACCCAGACCAACCCATTTTTATCAACTGCCACATCATAAACGGTATCTTCGGATAATGAATTTGGATCATCATCATGATGGAAATATTCATGATCCATTTCCTCTTTTTCGGTATTAAAGAGATCAAGACCATAACCCAGCGTACCCACCCATAAACGGTCATCTCCCGCCGATTCAATGGTGGTCAGGTAATTACTGCCGATTACATTTGGAGCGTCCGAGGTATAGTGGAATGCTTTAAATTTGCCGGTTTGTGGATCCATTCTGTTAAGACCCCCACCGGCGGTTGCGAGCCACAAAACCCCGCTTTCATCCCGATGGACATAATATATTTTGTCGCTTTCCAGGCTGTCGGGGTCGTTTGGATCATTTTTATATATTTTATTCTCGCCGGTGCTGCGATCGAGTCGATTTAAGCCGCCGCCAAAAGTGCCAATCCAGACCACGTTATTTGATTCAGGCAAAATCGAATAAACGCTGTTCGAGCTTAAAGAGTTATCATCACCCGGAATGCTGCGATAAATCCCAAACCTCGATAAAGCGGGATAAAGTTTATTAACTCCACCGTACCGGCTGGTGATCCATAATACCCCTGCTTCAGATTCGGTAATCCAATAGACGTCGTTATTACTGATGCTTTCCGGTTTATTGGGGTTATTTAAAAAAGAAGTAAAAGTTTGGGTCTGGCGGTCAAATAAATTTAAGCCGCCGTTTTCAGTTGTAATCCATAAACGGTTTGAAGAATCTTCATAAATACTCCAGAGCCGGTCATCGCTGAGGGAATGGATATCCTGCGGATCGTGATGGAAAACTGAAAACTTGCCGCTTTTTCGGTCAAGTTTATTGAGCCCGCCGTGGGTCGCCACCCAAAAAACACCCTGGCTGTCTTCCAACAATCCCCAGACATAATCATTACTGATGCTTTGCGGATCATCCGGATTGTTTTGAAAAATAGTGAAATCATCAGTCTGAGGGTAGTATTTGTGCAGCCCCGAATCTGTTCCAAGCCAGATCGTACCTTGGCGATCCTGATAAATTCTGTAAATTACCCCTGCAGCCAATGAATGCGGATTATCAGGATCATTAACATAATTTTTAAACAAACCGGTCTTACGATCCAGTCGGCTGACGCCGTTTCGTGTGCCAACCCAGATGTTGCCGTCATTGTCTTCCATTAATGACCAGACGCTATCATCCACAAGGCTTTGAGGTGAGTTTTCATCATGACGGTAAACGCTAAACAGCCCGGTTTCAGGGTCGTAAACATTTACCCCGCCCGGGTCGGTGCCAATCCAGATCAATCCGTCGCGGCTTTCGATTAAAGCAAACAGGTTATTATTGCTGATACTATTATTTTTCGTTGGATCATGGCGAAAAGTAGTAAAGTTATACCCATCATAACGACTTAAACCATCGGCAGTGGCAAACCACATAAACCCCTGCCTGTCCTGTAAAGCCGATAGAACTGTAGCATTCGGCAGTCCATCCTCCACCGTAAGCCGCTCAAAGCGGAATGTGTCGGTTAATGTACCAGGGTCAGCCGATGTATTTGCAAGAGCACGATTGATCGACCAACCACCCAGCCATAAAATCATTCCCCCAGCCAGAATCAGTAAAGCCCTTCGGATCATCTTCACGTTTTTGTATCCTTTGCTGAAATGATTTTTGTAATGTCCTGCTTTACCTATATTTTTGGTATTAATATTATTCACCTAATTGTGTCCCATTTTACTGGTTTTGGCAATACAGATCGGTCATAATAATAGGTATAACTTATTAAATGATGGGGGTAAAAAATGGATGATTGGTATCAAATTATTAAACAGAATCTTCAATTAAAACCGTCCGAAGAACTACAACAAATTCTCGCCCGGCACGATCCAAATGAATGGACGGAATATACTTTTACTACTATTAAAGAAATTCTTGATGAGCGGCATTTTCAAGTTCAAACCCCATCTCGCCTTGAAAAAAACAAATTTTTTACCCAAAAAATTTATCCGAATAATCAACGCAAGTTATTTCTGCTCCTCTTTTTGGGTTTCATGTTGGTCGCTGTCTTATTTATTTTTGGTAGATAATAAAATTGTTTTAAGATTAATTTTCGGTTTAATATCGATTATGCCGGCAGTGGATTTTATTTTAATTATAATTATGGACTGATTCATCCAAATAATTAAGAAGGGCAATCATGAAACCAAAAATCGTGGTAATTGGCAGTTCCAATACCGACATGTCCGTCAGAGTGCCCCATCTGCCTGTTGCCGGTGAAACCGTACTTGGCGGACAATTCATTACTTCACAGGGTGGCAAAGGCGCCAACCAGGCCGTGGCAGCCGCAAGGTTACAGGCTGAAGTAACCTTCGTTGCCAGAGTTGGCGTCGATTCATTTGGCGAAGAAGCGCTGAAAGCCTATCAAGCCGAAGGAATAAATACCGATTTTATTATCAAGGATGATATTTACCCAACCGGTGTTGCGTTGATCATGGTCAACCAACAGGCAGAAAACATCATCGCGGTTGCATCCAATGCCAATGCACGTTTATCACCGGCTGATATAGCCGCCGCAGAAAATGTTATTAAAAACGCCGACTGTATGTTGCTTCAGTTGGAGATTCCCATTCCCACGGTCGAATACGCGATACACCTTGC
>JAJTBH010000316.1 GCA_021287005.1 Anaerolineae bacterium | reverse complement strand
ATTTAACCTGGTGGCGGGCGGAGCGCTTGCCTCCGCTTTTGTGCCGACCTTGACCGAATTACTGGCGCATGAAAAACGAGAACGCGCCTGGAAACTGGCTTCGGCGGTTGCCAACCTGGTGTTATTAATTCTGACCTCCGCAGCATTGCTGGCAGCCATCTTTGCCCCGCAGGTTGTGAAATATGCCCTGGTGCCCGGCTGGTCTGCCACCGATCCGGCAAAAGAGGCGCTGACTGTTGATCTGCTGCGCATTCAATTACCTTCGGCGGTGATTTTTGGTTTGAGCGGTCTGGTGATGGGCATCTTAAATGCGCACCAGCATTTTCTCTTTCCGGCATTAACCCCGGCCATGTATCAGATTGGTTGGATATTCGGTGCGGTGGTATTAACCCCGCATATGGGCGTTTATGGCATGGCCTGGGGGGTGGTTCTGGGCTCCGCTATGCATTTGTTGTTACAGGTGCCATCGCTGGTGCGGTTACCGTTTGCCCGTTATTCCCTGTCATTGGGCCGCAGTATTCCGGAAGTGGGCGAGGTGGTTCGCCTGATGGGTCCGCGCCTGGTGGGTGTGGCGGTCGTGCAGTTAAATTTTTTGTTAAATACCTACCTGGCTTCTTTTCAACCCCTGGGCAGTCTGCCGGGAATTACTTATGCTTTTCAGTTGATGTATATGCCGGAAGCCGCCATTGCCCAATCCATTGCCATTGCCACATTGCCCACCTTTTCAGCACAGGTGGCCAGAGGAAAATTGGAGGATATGCGGGCTTCGCTGGCAACGGCTTTACGAGGAATGTTAATGTTGGCCATACCGGCTTCGGTTGGCCTGGTGCTGCTGCGCGAGCCGATCGTTGTGCTGCTTTTTCAGCGCCGCCAGTTTACCGCGGAATCGACTGAAATGGTCGCTTGGGCGTTATTATGGTATGGCGCCGGGTTGGTTTTTCATTCACTTCTTGAAATTGCCAGCCGGGCTTTTTATGCATTAAAGGACACTAAAACTCCGGTGATGGTGGGCGTCGGGGCAATGACCTTAAACCTGGTTTTCAGTATCGCTTTTTCGGCCCTGTTTGTTCAATTGGGATGGATGCCGCACGGCGGCCTGGCGCTGGCCAATTCATTGGCAACAGCCCTGGAAGTATGTGTTTTGTTGTACCTTATGCGTCGTAAATTAAAGGGCTTGCAGGCTCAGATCATCTGGGATCTGGTCTGGAAGGCGGCTCTGGCTGCAACCGTCATGGGCCTGGCTTTGCAAGGCTGGCTGATGCTGGTTGGCAATTTTAGCGTCTGGCTGGTGGTCGGCGGTGGATTGGTGTTGGGTGGGGCGCTTTATCTATTAATGATGGCCCTGTTAAAAACACCTGAAATAAAGATGGGTTGGAATGTAACAATGAAGATTTTTAGACGGTTTATTCCATAAAAACGGTTGGTAGATATAAAAAGGGCTGCATTCATTTTCGATAGTTGAATGCAGCCCTTTTTTAGTTTATTTAATTTATTTTCCCGTTGGTATATAGTGATAAAGTGTGGCGCCGCCATATGAACCGATGGGTTTGATCTGGCTGAGGATCATCCACATATAGGGTTCGCTTTGTTCCATCATGGTCGGGTTGGCGTATACATAATCCATACCGATGCGATCATAATATTTATAGGCTTCGCGGTTTTCCATCATCTGAAAATACTCGTCGCTGTTCATCAAACCATCCATATTTACAATGGTGCGGTCGTGAATGAAATAAGCGATTACACCGCCGCCGGTTGAACCGATTATGGAACCCGGCTCGGTGTGCTGTTCGAGAATCCACATGCCGCCGCGATAAGCCTCTTCATTTTCAGGAACGACGGTGGGCGGAACCTGCTGCAGCATTAATGCGGCGAATTGAACGATTAAAACCATGCCCAATAAAACCGAAATGCTTTGCAACATGGCCGGTTTAATCTTCAACCGTTCCTGTGCCAGGTTGGAAATAATTTCAAGCAGCAAAGCGAAAAGTAATACGATCAGAACCATTTCACCTACCCAGTACCAACTGCGCATATTCACATAATTGGTGCCGGTGTAGTTGATGATCTGCGCCAGGCATCCGGCAAAAAGCGGCCAGACGGGAACTTTTTCAACCATTTCACAGATGCGGTTCCAATTAAGCACAACCAGTGCCAGGATGATGCCGCCAAAAAGGATTAAAAATCCCATATAGGCATTGTTGTAAAACACATCGTTGTTTGGATCGACTTTGAAAACGAATTGAAGATTTTTTGCCGCATCGGCAATATAACTGAGCGCCTGTCCCCAGGCCCCTTTTTCGGGGCGTTCCGGAAAACCAAAAAACTCCCAGATGGAAGCGGTCGGGCGGCCGTAAACGGTGTAAATGGAACCCCACCAGTGTTTAATCTGCCCGCTTACCGGGCTGAAAGTACCGAAATACCATTTATAAAAAGCTATGTAGGCCAGCATGACCAGACCGACCGGGCCGTAATAATTTAATCCCAGAATTAACCAGCGTTTCCAATTTTGTTTAAGAATACTTTCCTCGGGAATGACGGGTAATAAAGTATTCTGTCTTGTGGTGAGCGAGTACATCCAGCGGAAGATAAGGATTGCCAGCAAACTCAACACCCAGTCAGAAATTATGACGGTGCGCGGAAAACTGCTGAATAACCCCAACCGCGGCAGGACAAACATTAATCCGCCGGTGATCAATGAGCCAATGCTGACAGCGATGATAATCCTTAACAAATCGATGCGTAATGTGCTGGCTTTTTTGCGTCCATATAAACCGCCGGCATAAAAAACGAGCAGCTTAACCACCAATGCCGTAATCACCATGACGCTGGCCGAAGTAACAAAAGGTTGGTAATTATCCTGAAAACCAACTCTGAGGAAATAGCTGACAAAAACACTACAGGCAATAATTAAACTATCGATAATGACGGGTAGGCGCAGGTTGGGACGGCGGAAAACCAGCCAGATGCCAACCATGATAACCAGGAAAATATTGTCAAGGCGGCTTAAAACCGTGAAAATCGCCGTAATACCAATCCATAACATGCGGCGATTGTTATCTTCAGATTTCTTAAAATCGGCTTCATAAAGGGCAGTTTGATAAAGCAGCAAAATAATAAATAAGGCATTAACGCTGGCTTCCATCCCCAACTGCGTCACCGTTCCGTGGATGCGCGGTTCAAACATCCAGAAAAGCGATACCAGTACGGCAACCGGTTTGGAAACGACCCGGCTGATTAATTTGTAAAAATAAACGCCGCCCAGGGCTGATACCAAAATGGAAATCAGGGCGAGAATACGCAACGGTAAAACCAGGTCAAAACGCGCCAGAGAAAAAACAGGAATACAGACCATCATCCAAAGCGGATGAAAACCGCCGGAGCGGCTGATGCCGTCAAAACTTAGGCCATGACCTTCGGTGAAATTTTGGGCGGTCTTAAAATAATAAAAAGCATCGTCCGTTGTATACCAGTTCATTAAACTGTTGGCCGGAGCAAATACCACATAAATATTCGCGGCAATGACGACCAGAGCCAGAATCAATTCAAAAGGAATACGATATTTTTTCATCTAACGGGATCTTCCTTCCTCTGTCGGGGAAAATTAGCGTAGAATAGAGAGAATGGATACATTTTACCAGAAATCGAAAGCGAAAGGAGATGTTATATTATGACAGACCAGATCGGTGCTCGTTTTATACACGAGACCAATTTTAATTTTAATCCCGATGAAAAACCCCCATTAAAACTCGGCGTTCCTCAGCCACCTTTGGAATTACCTTTTGACCCGGCGGAATTAATTTCACTTCCAAAACCGGCCGATATAACTATGAAATCTTATGATTTGCGAAAAGCGATTGAGGAGCGTAAAAGCGTGCGTGCTTATGCACCTGCATCATTAACGCTTGAGGAACTATCATATCTCTTATGGTGCACACAGGGAGTGAAGGCCATTTCCAGCGAACGTCCGGCGACAAATCGTACTGTGCCTTCAGCGGGTGCCAGACATGCTTTTGAAACATATTTATTAATTAATCGCGTTGAAAGCCTGAAGCCCGGATTATATCGTTTTGCAGCAATTGAACACGGTTTACTGCCGGTGCGATTGGGATTAGACCTGGCTGATGAACTGACATTGGCCTGTCGCAAACAGCCGCATGTGCTTAACAGCGCCGTATCTTTCTTCTGGGTGGCTGTGGTTGATCGTATGACCTGGCGCTATATGCAGCGCGGATACCGTTATCTTTATCTGGATGCAGGCCATGTTTGCCAGAATCTTTACCTGGCTGCTGAGAGCATTCAGTGCGGCGTGTGTGGTATCGCCGCATTTGATGATCAGGCGCTTAACCAATCACTGGCCGTGGATGGTGAAAGTCAATTTGCCATTTATGCGGCTTCTCTTGGAAAAAAAACCTCGGTTTAGTCGGCCCGTTTTATGCCTAATTTTTCAATTGAGAATGAGGCATTCCGAAGTTCCTCAAAACTCAGGTTTTCTGCCCGCAGATTTTGCTCACTGCGCAGGCGATTAAAAAGAGAAATATAACTTTCATTACAGCGCGCACTCCAATCCAGGCGTAAGATGGCGGCTGCCACCTGAATACTGGCATCATCGGGGCCTTCGATTTCAATGAAGGTCCCATAGGGCATTTCATCCAGGGCTACTTCAACGATATCCAACTGGAAAGTGCTGCGAAATTTTTCATACATAATGCTCATTTGATACCCCAATGCTTCAAGTAAATGTCGGGCCGCTTGAAAATCACTCACTTCAAATTCGATTTCCTGGCGG
>JAJTBH010000315.1 GCA_021287005.1 Anaerolineae bacterium | reverse complement strand
CGACAAGCTAAATTGTTATAAAACGCTTAATTTTAAGCGTTTTTTTAATCTTCTAGCCCAGATTTGTTATAATTAAAATACTAAATTATTGTTAATAAAAGCGGCACCGACCCGGTTTTTATCTGATAATGTTGTTGGACCTGGTAAACAAAAAGAATTTTCCACTTTCCACGCTGAACGACGTTAAAATAATAATAATTATTATTCATATAAAAAATCAAGGATAATCTCCCAATGACCGTTGATTTTACAACCCTGGCAATCACTCTCAGTTTGTCCAACGTTTTGCAGGTGGCGGCGTTATTTGCCCAGACCAAAATGGTACGCAAATATCCCGGCGGTGGGTGGTGGACGCTGGGCATCACCTGCACCGCCCTCGGTTTTTTTGCCATGTTTATGCGGGCAATTCCGCAATTTACCCTGACCGGCATTTTTGCCAACAACATTCTGTTTGTCATGGGGCATATTCTCTTGTATGTCGGTATCTTACGTTTTTTTGGACACCACGAAAAACGTAAGATACTGATTTCATTCGGCATTTTTTTTGCGCTCTACGATTTTTATTTTGTCTACATTTACGATCATCTGATCTGGCGCGGTTCAATGCTTTACCTGAGCATCGCCGCCTTATCTTTTATCACTGCCGCGGCTTTGTTAAAATATAAACCGCGTGCCATTTCTGCCACCGTTTATTTTTTAACGACGGCTTTCATCCTGCACGGCCTGGTATTTGTTGCCGGTTTTATCATGGGGCTGGTCATCCCACCCAACAGTAACAGCTCAATGGCGGCCAACCCGGCGCAGGTGCTGGGCCTGTTAGACGGCCTGGTATCCACCACGTTGTGGACTTTCGGTTTCATTCTGATGGTAAACCAGCGCCTGGGCAAAGAGCTTGAAGATCAAGCCGGCACCGATATACTCACCCGAATTAAAAACAGGCGTTATTTTTTGTTTATGGCCGAAGCTGAAGCCAAACGGGCCGTCAGGTATAAATATTCTTTGACCCTGGCTTTGATCGACCTGGACAATTTTAAAAATATCAACGATACCTACGGGCACCCGGTCGGTGATGAGGCATTGATCATGTTTGCCGATCGCTGCCGTGGCAGCATTCGTGAGACCGATCTGCTGGCGCGGTTTGGCGGGGATGAGTTTGCCCTGTTGCTGCCGCAGACCAGCCTGGATCAGGCTCGCGCCGTGTTGGAAAGGATTCGTTCGGCGATTATAACGCAACCGTTTCAACTCGATGGAAAATCCATTCCGGTGACTCTTAGCGCAGGAATCGCCTGCGCGCAGGCCGGCAGCGTTTTTTCTTTTGACGACCTGGTCGCCCGCACCGATAAAGTGTTATATTACGCCAAAGAATCCGGACGCAACCGGATAAACATTGAAAATGAACTGCAAACATTAAATCAGAAACCGGAATCAAAATAAGTTTTACCATCCGCTTGTGCCGGATGCAGGCAGTTAACCCGGTAAAGGAAAATGACAGGTAACGGTTCAAAACGGAAGAAAAAACCGCTCCGTTTTGAACCGTCCGTTTTAAAAATAATTCATTGAGTTTTTGTTGATGTTTAAAAATGGTTAACCGGGTCGATCAGGATCGACGACACGCCTTTTTTCGGGTTTTTTGCGCTCTATTTATTTCTATTTTTGTAGGAATGCGCTTACAAAAATGGTGAAGTATTCCTATATAATATTTCTCATTTTTCCGATGGTCTTAATAAATTGCCGGTATTATAATCACAAAGGTACGGGGTTTTTATCGGTAAATATTTCGAATGTTTATTGGTGCCGTCCATTCGAAATCGAGTCCCGTATGCGGGAATTTTGAACGAAAAAATAAAGGTATTGATTCATCATCAGGGAGCGAATCACACCGTCCAGTCAATTTGATTTTAATATCTGCCAGTTGGTACCGAGGCAAAAGATAACATTATTGGGCTGTATCGCGCAATAAGGTTAAACGGATTTCCGTGCGTTTACCCTGTAAACGTTTATGGCGGGGGAAGATATCATCCATTTCTGTCAATCCGGATGATGCCTTTAGAGAAACAAATCCGAACCCGGATTAAATGTAGATTACAGGTGGGAATTACACCCTCGATTAATACCCGCACGGTTAATTTTTTCGGCTTGAGCCGGCTAAAAATGTTCTCCGAAAAACACCCGTTGTTGGTAAAACCAATTTCCACAGATTTAAACCCCAAAAAGAACACCTGATTAAACCCCGTTGATATTGCCGGAAAGTCCACGGGCTGGGAGTCTGGTTAATTATTTATGGTTAGTAAAAAGTTATAAAAAATTTAAATTATTAAAAAAATAGAAAACAGACAGCTTAAAACAATTAAAGATAAAAATCTTTAAATTTTTAAAAATTTTGATTGGAGAGTGTTTATGCGCGATTTTAAAAATACCTTGCAGTTCAGATTATTGTTGTTTTTTATCACGGTGGCTTTGCTGCCGCTGATTATCATTTCAGTGTCGTCAATTATAAACGTGCAAAACCTGTTACAAACACAGATTAAAGCCGACCAGGGGGTGGTAAGCTCCGGACAAAAATCCACTGTAAATGTCTGGTTGGGTATATTGATGAAAGACCTTGAAATCCTCAAAGCCCAGGAGACGGCGCGCCTGGACGATTTACCGGCCGTCGAAGAGGACCTGGTCATCTACGCCAAATCATCACAGGGATATGAGGGCATTTTTATTACCGACATTAACGGCCAGACCATTGCGACCTCTGTTGGTAAACAGTTGGATTTAAGCGATAGAGATTATGTTCTTGCGGCAAAAAAGGGAGAAACTGTCCTATCGCAACCCATTCTTTCCAAAAACTCCGGAGCGGTAGTGGTGGTGGCAGCCACACCCATCACAGTAAATGGCAAAATAACCGGCGTGTTAGGCATTTCCTGCCCGATCACCTCTTTGAACCCGCTGATTAAAATTAACCAGACCAGCCGCTCATTCGAGACTTATATCATCGACACCACCGGCACCATGATCACCCCATCGCGTTTTGAAGACGAGTTAAAATCGCTTAAAATGATCAACGCGCATGCCGAAGGTGAATTAAAGATCGATACGCTGGCCTCGCGAGAGGTGTTAAAGGGCAATTCGGGCACGTTTGAATATACCAACTACCTGGGCAAAAAGGTGATCGGCACCTATACGCCCATTGAAAAAACCGGCTGGGGATTGGTGGTGGAGCAGGAAAGTTCGGAAATTTTTGCCGGTCTGGATCAACTGCGCACCCTGTTAATTCTGATTTCGGTTTTTGGAGTTATCCTGGCCGCCGGGCTTTCATTCTTTTTTGCCAGAGATATCTCGGTGCCGATTAAAAATATAACCCGCCGCATTATGTTTTTCTCGGAAGGCTTTGTTCATTATGATAATGAAGTTTCCGACAAAGACAGCCAGGGGTTAAACAAACGCCGGGATGAAATCGGTTTGCTGGCACAGCATTTAAATTCCATGCGCTCCTATAACGAAGAAATGATCAACCTGGCCGAACACATCGCAGATGGCGACCTGTCTGCATCGGTTGCACCCCGTTCAGACCGCGACGAACTGGGTAATGCTTTCTCCAGGATGGTGAACAATTTACGGCATACCATTGGCGAATTTGCCAGAAATACCGATCAATTAAACTTCTCATCATCTCAACTGGCTTCGGCAGCCAACCAGGCCGGTCAGGCCACCAACCAGATTTCAAATACCGTGCAGCAGGTGGCAAGGGGAATTGCCCAGCAGAGCCAATCGATTAATCAAACGGCCACCTCGATCGAACAGATGGGCCAGTCCATTAGCGGAATTGCCAGGGGCACTGAAGAACAATCACAAGCCGTCAGCCAGGCATCCGGCATGACCGGGCAGTTGTTTGATATGATCCAACAGATTAATTCAAAAGCCAAAGCGCAGGTGGTTGACGCCGCAGGCGCGGTTAACGCCATTCAGGCCAGCACCCGGGTGGTGGGGGAGACGGTGGAAGGCATGCAGGCGATTAAATCGCGGGTCAGTTTTTCGGGGCAAAAAGTGCAAGAGATGGGCAAACGCTCGGAAGAGATTGGCGCCATTGTGGAAACCATTAACGACATTGCCTCGCAGACCAACCTGCTGGCATTAAATGCCGCCATTGAGGCGGCTCGCGCCGGCGAACATGGCAAAGGTTTTTCAGTGGTGGCGGATGAAGTGCGTAAACTGGCCGAAAAATCGGCCATGGCCACCAAAGAGATCGGCACCCTGATTAATGGCATTCAATTGACGGTCGGCGAAGCCGTGCACGCTATGGCGGAAAGTACCGCTGAAGTGGATAAGGGCACATCCCTGGCCGAGGAATCGCGCCGTTCGTTGGAATCGATCTTAAAATCTGCCGTCAACAGCAAAGAGATTGGCGATATCATTTCCGCCGCAGCATTAAAGATGAGCAATGTGGCCGGAGATGTGGTGAAGGCTATGGAAAACATTTCCACAGTGGTGGAAGAAAATATGGCTTCGGCTGAGGAAATGAGCGGCAATTCGGGTGAAGTCGGCCGCGCCGTGGAAAACATTGCCAGTGTTTCCGAGGAAAACAGTGCAGCCATTGAAGAGGTGAGTTCATCGGCTGAGGAAATGAACGCCCAGGTGGAGGAAGTCTCCGCCTCGGCGCAAGACCTGGCGGAAATGGCAGACGGTTTGCAGCACCTGATCAACCGTTTTAAGATTTAGTTTTTTTAGCCCAAGCTGCCCTGTGGAAACACAGGGCAGCTTGTTGGGTGGGGGGGAGGAATGCATCTTCAACCGGCGCCTT
>JAJTBH010000314.1 GCA_021287005.1 Anaerolineae bacterium | reverse complement strand
AGTATATCGATACTTTTGGTGTGGATACAACCCCGCGCGCCAAAGTGGAATCTCTGCCAATGGGTATTCGCCAGACGGTTGAAATTACCAAAGCCTTGATGAAAAAAGCGGAAATTATCATCTTTGACGAACCCACCACCTCTTTATCTCACAAGGAAAAAGAAAACCTGTTTAAGATCATTCAACATCTTAAAGAACAAAACGTCACCATTATTTACATCTCGCATATCCTGGAAGATATTTTCCTTTTATGCGACCGCATCGCCGTGCTGCGCGACGGCTTTATGATCGGCGTTGATAAGAAGGAAGCGCTCGATAAAGCACGTGTGATTAAAATGATGGTGGGGCGCGAGTTAAACCAGGTATATCCGACGATCGAAAAAAGCATCGGCGACGTTTCTTTTGAAGTCCGTAGCGTTCAGCGCGGCAGCATGGTGCAGGATGTTTCGTTCAGCCTGCGCTCGGGCGAGATTGTGGGCCTGTTTGGTCTGATGGGCGCCGGCCGCACCGAACTGGTGCGCTGCCTGTTTGGCGTGGATAAAATGGATGCCGGTGAAATTTATGTGCACGGCAAACTTTTAAATAATCCCAGCCCGCAAAACTGTATTAAAGAAGGCATGGCTTTTATCACCGAAGATCGTCGCCAGGAAGGCCTGTTTATGCCCAAACCGGTTAAGGAAAACCTGGTGATGGTTAAACTGGACCAGTTGTTAAGCCTGTTTGGTGTGATTAACCGCAAAAAGGAAGAACAGGAATCAGTAAAAGCGGTGAAAGAGTTAAGCATTAAAGTGCAGAATAAAAATACTCAGGCGGTTAAAAACCTGTCGGGTGGCAACCAACAAAAAGTGGTGATCGGCAAATGGATTATGCGCGAGCCTTCCATCTTTATTATGGATGAACCGACCCGCGGTGTGGATGTGGGCGCCAAGGCTGAAATTTACACCATTATCAACCAGATGGCTAAAAATGGCGCTACCGTTATTTTTATTTCATCCGAAATGGAAGAATTAATGGGCGTATGCGACCGCATTCTGGTGATGTGCAGAAACAAAATGGTGGCCGATGTTCCTAAAAATGAGTATGAACAAGGAAAGATTATCAGTTATGCACTGGAGGGATGTAACTAACCATGGAAGCCAAAGCGGTTAATAGCCCTGTTTTAAATGTTCGAAAATACCTGCCATACCTGTATCAATACGGGATTTATATCGTATTTATGGTCATGGTGGTGGTCTTCAGTTTTACCAACAAACATTTTTTGTCCATTGAAAATGCGCTGATTATTTTGCAGCAGGCGGCTCCGATGGGGATAGCCGTGGTTGGTATGACTTTTGTTTTGATCCTTGCCGGCATCGACATTTCGGTGGGGCAGATCATGTACCTGTCTGCCATTCTGGTGGCAATTGCCATGGAAGCCATGAAACCGTCCGGTTTTCTGGGCACACCCGGCAGTTATGCAATCATATTTGCCATTGCCATCTTAACCGGTTTAACGATCGGCACGATTAATGGCCTGGTCATCTCACGTTTTAAAATTGTGCCCTTCATTGCCACGCTGGCAACCATGGGCATTGCGCGCGGCATTGGCCTGATTGCTTCAAATTCACGCGTATTTTTTGTTGAAAAACTGAGCCCCGTCTCAAACGGCAATATCAATGGCTTCCCGGTTGTCGTAATTATTTTGCTGGTGCTGGCGATTGTCTTTGATTATGTTCTGCGCCGTACGCCTTATGGCCGCCAGTTGATGGCGATTGGAAATGACAGCGCCGCTGCACAAAAAATAGGGATTAATGTCAGGAGAAACGTGCTGATTGCCTACGCCATTTGCGGTACAATGGCCGGTATTGCTGGCGTGCTTTCGGCCGGTCAGGTCGCCAATGTGGCGGTCTATTTTGCAGACGGTAACGAATTTCTGGTCATTTCGGCGGCGGTTTTGGGTGGAACCAGTTTGTTCGGCGGCAAGGGCAGTGTATTCCCCGGCGCTCTCATCGGTATTATCCTGGTGACCACCATTGTCAACGGCATGACCATGATGAATGCTTCCCCTTATGCTTATAAGATCGTACGCGGTGCAATTATTTTCCTGGCGGTGATGGTAGACAGCATCAATTTCAAAGGCGAATTGCGCTAAATCTTATCCTATCGAGGTGGCTATGTTATTGACATTAAATCCGTTGGAAATGACCCCTGAGGTTATGCAGAGTCTTGAAGACAAAGGTTTGATCATCCGTCTTTGCCCCAATCATCACTCGGCCGTAACCCGGCATGATCACTCAAACAATGCTGTGATTTATGCTTCACAGCCTGAAAACGGCCCACATAAGTTAATCGTAGCCACCATCAATGCCTTGAATGTTGCCCCTTATTTTGGCACCCACGTTGATAATGAAGAATTTTTGTTGATCGGCGATCCGGCCACCAAACCGTTTTATCTGCTGGTGGCGCTTTGCAAACGCGCTGAACTGGAAGAAAAAATTAAAACACACACGCTCAGCGCAGATGATTTTGCAGCTTTGCATGTGCGTTTTAACGACCCTGAAGTCAGCTTTTTTGTGATGTTAAAGGACGTGCCGCATGGTGAAGTGACGGTGGATGGCCCCGGTACCCCGGCCTCATTTTACGTCACCGAACCCCGTGATATCACCACCGAGCTGGTAGACCTGATGGATTACCGGCTTGAGGTTGGAATCAAATAAACTTGCATTAGCGTAATTCCGGAGTAAATTGCTTCTGGTTTTCTTCTGGTCCCGGTCGTACGTTAACTGCTGAACAGGGAAAAATAAGATGAAAGCCCCCAACTTCCTCAGACGAGTTTTATTAAACCACTGGAGGGGCAATTTACTCCAGATTCTATTTTTTGCCTTATGTGCAGCCGGTTTCTGGCTGCTGGAAAACGATAAACAAATTGTTCCCATCTGGCTGGCCTGGCTGCTGCCGGCAGTGGGTCTGGCCGGGGGGGTGTTGACTTCCCTGGTATTGGCCTGGGCCGGTAAACGAGACAGCGACGCGCAAGATCGCGTTATTCTAAATACTGCTTCCATTATTGAAAAAGATATGCCGGCTCTGGCATCAGGGCTTTCGGCCCTGCCCCAGGGTGATTTAACCCGGCGGTTAACCCTGCAAACCGCAGCCGCTGTTGACGGTGGTCTTTCCGACGTGCAGCGGTTAAGCCCGCTGTTCCACGGCATTTTATCCTTTCTTAAGGACTGCGTCCAATCTTATAACTGGGTGACGGATGTGCCCTGCAACCGCCTGTTTTATGTTGGCACGGACTCTTTTCAGGAGGGGCGCGCCGCGGGGGAAGCGATGGGCAAAATGACGGCCGGCCGCGGCAAGGTGCTGGTGGTGGGCGATTTTAACCAGGCCAACCTGACCCTGCGTAAAAACGGCTTTTTAAGCAAAATATCCGAATCGTTCGCTTCGATTAATATTAAAGCGATTGTTGACAGCGGCGCTTTAGGCCCCGAGGAAACGGTGAAGACCCTGCAAATGCAGATCGGCGCCAACCCGGACCTGGCCGGTTGTTATGCCACCGACCTGGAGTCGCTGCTGCCCCTGGTGGATGTTTTGGAAAAAGCCGGGCGGCGCGGCAGCGTTAAAGTAATTTCGCACGACTTAAGTGATGATAATGCCCGGCGCATTCAACAGGGCAGCATCAGCGCCAACATCTCACAAAATCCGTTTGCCCAGGGGTATGACCCGGTTATGCACCTGTATAATCACGTCAGCGGCGCCTGGGTGCCGCCTACCGAACGCATTCTGCTGCAACCGGAAATCGTTTCTCAAGAAAATCTGAAAGATTTCTGGACGGTCGGACGCGGAGCGGTGTATCCGCAGGAATCGATGGCGCAGCGTCCGCAGGCCATTAATCGAAAGGGCGCCGGGCGGGTTTTAAAAATAGCCATGGTGCCGCTGCCGTTTCCCTTTTCGGACCAAATTCGTGAAGGTGCTCAGGCCGCTGCCCGCACGCTGCGCGAGAGCCAGGTGCAAATGGATTGGCTGATTCCACCGCAGGCCAAAAGCGAAGCCGGCTTAAGCGTGTCTGCAAATATTTACGGCCCGTTTTTAGAGGAACTGGTACGTCAGGGTTACCAGGCTATTGGTGTGGCTGTGGCCGATTCGGCTTTAATTCCCTATATCAATCGGATCGTTGCCAGGGGCATTCCCGTGGCCACCTTTAATGCCGAGCCGGGCAGCCTGCGCGCCATGATGAGTATGATGGTGTCACGTTCGCAGCAGTTGTTAACAGCCGGCAACGAGCTGGCACAGTCTTCGCAAATGACGCGCCAATCCACCTCGCAGGTGGCGGCCACCATTCAGCAGATCAGCAAGGCGGTTAATGAAGAAGCCGTGATGATGAATAAAGCCAATGACAGCCTGCAAACCATTGTGAATAATATTCAACAAATCAGCGCCGGCGCCAATGAACAGGCCGAAGCATCGGGCAAGGCGGTCAGCGCTTCAGGGCAGATAGCCGAAGCGGTGCAATCCACCTCGCAGGCCATTGAGAAGGTTAATGAAAAAGCGCAGCGTTCAATGGATGTAGCCCGCGAGGGGGCGCAATCTGTGCGCCAGACCCTGGGGCAGATGCAGCATATTGAAGAAGCCGTGGAAACATCTGCCGGCTCGTTGCAGTTGATGGATAATTATTCGCAGCAGATCGGCGCGATTGTGGAAACCATTCGCGATATTGCCGACCAGACCAACATGCTGGCATTAAACGCCGCCATTGAGGCAGCCCGTGCCGGTGAGGAAGGGCGCGGTTTTGCCGTGGTGGCCGGCGAGGTGCGCAAACTGGCCGAAAAAT
>JAJTBH010000313.1 GCA_021287005.1 Anaerolineae bacterium | reverse complement strand
GGTCTGGGTCCATCTGCTGGGCGGCGCTTTCATCGTCTGGCTGGGCATTCAGGCCGCCGTTACCCCGCCGGCTGAAAACCAGGCCAAAGCCCAAAACGGAGCCAGCCTGGGTAAAGCTTACCTTTCAACATTTTTGCTCACGCTTTCCAACCCCATGACCATTATGTCTTTTCTGGCCATTTTTGCCGGAGCCGGTTTCAGCCCCGCCGCCGGGGGAGATTTTTCCGCCGGATTAATGGTGCTGGGCGTCTTTTGCGGCTCAGGTTTCTGGTGGTTATTACTCAGCCAGGGCGTTTACTGGCTGCGCAAACGAATTAACGCCAACCTTTTGACATGGGTCAACCGCGCTGCCGGGGCCGGGCTGGTGATTTTTGGCCTGCTCACACTGGGTGGTGAACTGGTAAAACTGGTTTAATAACATAAAAAATCCCCCGCCTTTTTCAAAAAAAGCGGGGGATAATTTTTATAAGGGTAAATAGACTGGACTAAAGGCCGGCTGCCTTACGCAGGGCAGGAGCTTTGTCGGTATTTTCCCAGGTTAAGTCCAGATCGTCGCGGCCGAAATGACCATAAGAGGCCACCTGGCGATAGATCGGGCGGCGCAGTTTCAGGTCGCGCAAAATGGCGCCGGGGCGCAGGTCAAAATGTTCGGTGATTAAGGCGGCAATCTTGTCATCGGCGATTTTGCCGGTGCCAAAGGTTTCCACGTTAACACTCAAGGGGTGCGCCACACCGATGGCATAAGCCACCTGCACTTCGCAGCGGTCGGCCAGGCCGGCAGCCACAACGTTTTTAGCAACCCAACGGGCAGCGTAAGCAGCCGAGCGATCCACTTTTGTGGGATCTTTGCCCGAGAAAGCGCCGCCGCCATGACGGCCCATGCCGCCGTAGGTATCCACAATGATTTTACGACCGGTTACACCGGCGTCACCCATTGGGCCGCCGATAACAAAACGACCGGTGGGGTTGACGTAAATCTTCAGGTTCTCATCCACCATTTCCTTGGGCAGAACGGGGTTGATAACGTGTTCGATGATGGCGTCGCGAATCTGCTGTTGGCTGACTTCGGGGCCATGCTGGGTACTGATCAAAGCGGTATCCACACGCACGGGTTTGCCGTAGCTGTATTCAATGGTGACCTGAGATTTGCCATCCGGGCGCAGCCAGGGCAGGGTGCCGTTTTTGCGCACTTCGCTCAGGCGGCGGGTCAGTTTATGCGCCAGGTAAATGGGCATGGGCATCAGGGTGGGGGTTTCGTTACAGGCAAAACCGAACATCATACCCTGATCGCCGGCGCCAATCGCTTCCACTTCGGCGTCGGTCATTTCGCCGGATTTGGCTTCCAGCGCCTTGTCAACGCCCATGGCGATATCGCCCGACTGGCTGGCGATGGCAGATAAAACGCCACAGGTATTACCATCAAAACCTTTGCTGCTGCTGTCATAACCAATTTCGGTAACAACTTTGCGCACAAGGTCGTCAAAATTAACAAAAGCCTGGGTGGTGATTTCACCCAAGACCATAATAAAACCGGTTTTGGTAGCGGTTTCACAGGCCACGCGTGAACGGGGATCCTGTTCGAGACAGGCATCCAATACCGCATCGCTAACCTGGTCGCAAATTTTATCCGGGTGCCCCTCGGTTACCGATTCAGAGGTGAACAGGTAATGGGCGGAATTCATAAACGTATTACTCATTTTTTTATTTGCCTCCGTCTTTATAAATAAAATGACCCCTTCTGGATCAGGAGGGGCAATCGAATTTAACAATTCGCAGCCCTCTCATCTACCAGAACATCCGTCTGAAGGAATTAGCACCTTAGATCATAAAGATCCAGGTTGCCGAGGTTTCACAGGGCCAGTCCCTCCACCTCTCTGGATAAGAGTGCCGTCAGGGGCATCATTTGTTAACTGCATATTACCATAATTTGGAAATCATGTCAAAGAAAATATCAAAACCGTTAAGTTAAAACCAGCGCCGCACTCTGGCCCGGTAAGCCTGCCAAACATCGCCAAATTTATTGGCCAGCATCTGTTCTTCACGTTTGATAAACCGGCTCTGAATGAGCCAGGTGAAAAACACAATCACCGCAAAGGGGCTCAACGCGCGCAATAAAAAGGCCAGCCCCACCAGAATTAACACAAAACCAAGGTACATCGGGTTACGGCTGAAACGGTATAAACCGCCGGTTACCAGGCAGCTTGACTCGGTAAAAGGAATCACGCTGGTCTTCGCACGATGAAACATGATATCGGCATAAATTGTCATTATCAAGCCGCCTGTCACCGGAAGCAAACCTGTCAGATTCCAGTAAGCCGGAATCAGGAAATACACCGGCAAAAATAAAGCCAGCAGCAGCATACAAATAATGGCCGCCAGAAAATAATTGGGAGGCATCATTTTGTTCATTTGCAGTTTATCCTTTTTAACGCGGGTTTTTAAGAGGGTCTTTATAATCTTCTTCAGTTAAAATAAGATTAATTAATATTTATGAAATTTTGATGAATTATTTGGGCAGGTTGCAGGGAGTACGCTTCATCATTATCAAACTTAAATGTGTTTTACAGCCAACGGATAGTTTACCGATAGGCAATACAGGGGCCTGTCATGATATAAACAATACGAATTTGCAACCGCTTTACTGCAAATTCGTAAACATATATTAAGGAGTTATTGATGAATATCCATCGTTTGTTTTTAGGTGTTCTGATTGTTTTATTAGGGCTGATGCTGTTATTAAATACTTTTGGTATTCTCACTGTGAACGCATGGTTAATTTTCTGGCCGCTGGTTTTAATTCTGGCCGGTGTCTGGTTTTTATTCAGACCCGTTTTTTTACGTCACGCCGGATCGGGCGTTGAGAACATAAATATCCCGCTGGCTTCGGCATCGGCGCTTCGATTAAAACTCAAACACGGCGCTGGCCGTCTGCATCTTGAAGCCGCCCCCGGTGGCAGCGCGGCAGCCGTAACGGGCATGTTTATCGGCGGCGTCGAATATGATCACCATTTGCACGGCGATGAAATGAAGGTAAAACTTCATACCCCCTCGGATATTTTCTGGGATTTCCTGCCCGTAGCAAGTCAGGAAGGTCTCACCTGGGATGTTAAACTCAACCGTGACGTTCCCCTATCTCTGGATATCAACACCGGCGCAAGCGAGAGCAACCTTGATTTGAGTTACCTCAACTTAAAAGAGCTTGAAATTAAAACCGGCGCCAGCGCCACCCAGGTAATTTTGCCCGCTTCCGCCGGATATACCCATATGAAAATTGGTTCGGGCGCTGCCTCGGTAAAAATACAGGTGCCCGAGGGCGTTGCCGCCCGTTTTTTCATCCGGCATGGCATGGCTGATATCCACGTGGATAGCTTACGCTTTCCGTTCAACGGCAAATATTACGAAACCCCTGCTTTTGCCTCCTGTCCCAACCGGGTCGAAGCTGAAATTGATACCGGTGTAGGTGCGATAGAAATTCGTTAAATAATAAAGGATCATTTTATGAAATTTTATAATTCTCGTCTGGTTGTTGGTTTGGTCTTAATTCTGGCAGGTGTTTTATCGCTGTTGCAGGCTACCGGTCTGGTAACGATTGGTAATCAGTTGCACCCGGCCATTGTCTCTTCCGTTTTTGGCCTGGCCGGCCTGCTCTTTCTGGGTATTTTAATTAACCATCGTCAGGATTGGTGGGTTTTATTCCCCGGCATGGCGCTGAGTGGTTTATCGGTCATCATCATGCTGGATGCCTTTGCTCCGCAAATTGCCTGGGCAAGCGGCGCGGTTTTCATGGCTATGCTGGCGCTTTCTTTCTGGCTGGTTTACCTGATTAACCGTAACGCCTGGTGGGCGATTATCCCCGGTGGTGTCTTAACCACCCTGGCCGCCATTATTTTAAGTGACCAACTCAGCGTGCTGAACGGCGGCACCATCTTCTTCCTCGGTCTGGCGGCCACCTTTGGCCTGGTTTATTTTGTTACCCGCCAAAAATGGGCCTGGATCCCGGGTGTGGTGATGTTGGGGATGTCAGCCGTCACATCTTCACTCATCGGGCATTATTCAGCCTATTTATGGCCGGTCATTTTAATCGGCATCGGCCTGGTCATTGCTTATCGTTCATTTCGCGCGCATTCATAAAGAGGTGTAATCATGGAAAAAAGAATTAATCGCAGTCGTTCAGATCGTATGCTGGGCGGTGTTTGCGCCGGATTGGCCAACTACCTGGGGATTGACACCGTCTGGGTGCGCCTGTTTTTCATCCTGTTGACTCTGGGAGATGGCATCGGCATTTTGATTTACCTGATTTTGTGGGTCATTCTGCCGGATGAAGCCAATGTCGATCAATCGATCGGGTTTAAAGCCGGTGAATTTGGCAAACGCCTGGAAGAGGTCGGTTATGATGCCGGCGAGGCGGCCAGCCATCCGCACCCCAACACGGTTAAGTTCATCGGGTTTGGATTAATAATTGTCGGTGTTTTTTATTTATTAAAAAATCTCAACCTGGCCTGGCTGCAATGGGTTAACCGTGAACTGCTTTTCCCGGTGCTTTTGATTGGAGCCGGTGCATTATTACTTTATCGCACCTTTAAACATTAATTTTTTACGGAAGTGGTATTATGACTGATCAAAATAATCAAAACAATCGAAATAATAAACCGTATTACGAACGCCATCACCACAGTATTTTTTGGCCGATTTTATTCATCATGGCCGGGGTCCTGTTGTTATTAAATAACCTCAACTACCTCAACACCGGCGGTTGGGATATGGTCTGGCGGCTGTGGCCCCTGCTGTTTATTGTGGCCGGAATCGACAGTATTTTCCAGCGCCATCATTT
>JAJTBH010000312.1 GCA_021287005.1 Anaerolineae bacterium | reverse complement strand
CACGAATCACTTTTTCGGTGATGTTTTGATGATATTCATACCATGAACACCAACCGCTATACACCTTTCCAGTGCTGCGAGCCCCATTCTCTCTGGCGGTCAGTTCCAGATAAGCGCCCAACGGGTCGGGCTGTGAAAGGTCGATATGGGATAAAACTGCCCAATCCGTTTGCATACTGGCGCCCGGGTCGAGCCGGGCGTTGTCGCCGCTGGCCCACATATTTAAGCGGATGCTGCGATCAAATGCGGCTTCGATAACTCCAAATTGCTCACGCTGAGAAAGGAATCCGGCAACCACGCCCCAACGCGAACGCCGGTCGCCCAACACCCCAAAAAAGTCACTCACAAAATGTCCGGCTCTGCCGGATTGTTCAAGATCGCTGGCTTTATCCATTGGGCGGGTTAAAACCCCCAGGCGCGAATGGCGTTGTTTTTCAGTTGCACCATAGGTTGCCGCCAGTGACCAGGATTGCCACCCATTGCTGAAAAAAGCCAGGCTTTCTTTTTTATCATCCGGAATTTCCAACTCGCCCGACAATCCGTTTTTCCCGAGGCGCAATAAATCAAAACGTTCAATAAAAATGGGCAAATCCCCACGATTTTCCAGTTTAATTTTCCATAAGAAAAAAGGTGCATCGTCCAACAATTCAAAAATTAATTGAGCGTATACCCCCTGTTCGTCAGGACCCACACCGGTCGAAAATTGATCCATGCTGCCGATATGGGCATTTACGCGTTTATACTCTACTTCATTTTCCACCTGAGAGGTCATCGACCATGTATATTGTTTTTTATTTCGCGTATAAACGATTCCGAGACGGCAGTTCTTAAATACGGGGTAGTCAATTTCAAATGGAAACAGGTTAAAACTGCCCGACTCAGACCGGTATTCAAAACGATAGTTCTTCGATTCCAGTATAAGGGTCATTTGTTCCTCACATTCTTTTAACCATGTGTTTTTCCATAGATAATCTTACCATAACATATGCGGGTGGTATAATCACTTGCATGCCAACCATTGTCGCATTGGATATTGAAACTACGGGACTTATATCACAAACCGATGAAATTATCGAGATCGGTGCTGTCAAATTTAACGGAAAACGGGTTGAAGAAGAATTTTCAACATTAATTAAACCCAAAAAATCAATCCCGTCTGCCATCACCCAGTTAACCAATATTACCAATGAAATGGTGAGAAATGCACCGGCAATCGGAGATGTCATTCAGGATTTTGCCGATTTTGTCGGTAATGCGCCGGTGTTGGGGCATAACATCCGTTTTGATCTGTCATTTTTACAACGATTTCATATCTTGCTGGATAACCCGGTTTTAGACACCTACGAACTGGCTTCCGTTTTAATGCCCACCTCCAGTCGTTATAACCTGGGCTCTCTGGCACAGATTCTGGGCATCATCAACCCCATTCGCCACCGTGCCCTGCAGGATGCAGACGCCACGCGTCAGGTTTACCTGAAACTTGTGGATAAAGCCAATGAAATGCCCTTGGAAGTGATTGCCGAGTTTGTGCGTCAAAGTGAACCATTTGATTGGGACGCCAGTTGGGTATTTCAACAAATTTTGCGCAACCGGTCTCACCAATCGGTTGTTACACCGCGCAAAACACAAGCCCATAACTATGGGCCTCTTTTTGCCAATTCAAACCTGTTTGGCACACCGCTAACCCCCGTGGATCCCCCGCAGGTCATTGATCCGGACGAAGTGTGTTCCATTCTCGAACATGGCGGGGCTTTTTCAAAACATTTTGAAAATTACGAAATGCGCCCACAGCAGTTGGAAATGGTGCGGGCGGTGAGCAACGCACTTTCTTACGGCCAACACCTGATGGTTGAAGCCGGAACCGGCACCGGAAAATCATTTGCGTATCTGGTACCGGCCGCGGTATGGGCCTTACAAAACAATTATCGCGTGGTAATCTCTACCAATACCATTAACCTTCAAGATCAACTCGTCAAAAAAGATATACCCGACATGAGCGCCGCGATGGGGGTCGATTTACGTTATGTGGTTCTGAAAGGACGCTCCAACTATTTATGTCCCCGGCGTTTTGGACATTTCCGGCAGCATGGCCCCGATAATGCCGACCAGATGCGCGTTCTGGCCAAGGTGCAGGTCTGGTTAATGGAAGGCGGCAGCGGCGACCGCAATGAAATTAATCTTAACGGACCAATTGAACGGGATATCTGGAACTTTATTTCGGCCGAGGATGAAGGCTGTAAGGTTGAAGTTTGTTTAAGCCGCACCGGTGGAATTTGCCCATTTTATCAGGCGCACCAGGCTGCCCAAAGCGCACATATCATTATCGTTAATCACGCTCTGTTATTGGCCGATGTCGCCACCGGCAGCCGGATTTTACCCGAATACAATTACCTGATCATTGACGAAGCCCACCACCTCGAAGCCGCCACGACCGGCGCGCTCAGTTACCGCGTAACTCAAAATGACCTGACGCGTATGTTAAAAGAATTGGGCGGCACATCATCCGGTATCTTAAGCAGACTGCTGGCAACTTTAAAATATATGCTACGTCCCTCGGACTTTGCCGTTTTCCACCAACATATCGAACGTTCCAGCGATCTCTCGCTGCGATTAAGCCACTACCTTAACGAATTTTTTATCAATATTAATCATTTTCTCGATGAACAACGTGAAGGGCAGCCGCTCAGTTCTTACGGCCAACAGGAACGGATCTTACCTGCCACACGCACCCTTTCACAATGGGAAGGGGTTGAAATATCCTGGGACTCAGTGGAAGAGACTTTCAGTCTCCTATTAAACCTTCTCACACAGATTTATAAAAGCATCGCCGATGAAATTCAAGAAGAAAACGAAGAACTGGAAGACTCTCAGGATGACCTTGGCAATTTACTGCGCCGTTTAAATGAGGCATATTCATATCTGGGCGGTTTTGTAAACAAACCCTCCAATGACTTCATTTACTGGGTCGAGTTGACCCCCAACCGAAATCAACTGGCCTTACAGGTTGCCCCGCTGCACATCGGCTCATTGATGGAAAAATACCTCTGGCACGAAAAATCCAGTGTGATTCTTACTTCGGCTACTCTGGCAACTTCGGATGGCTTTGATTATTTACGCAACCGGCTGAATGCTGACGAAGCCGACGAACTGGCTCTGGGTTCACCGTTTGATTATGAAACCTCGGCCATGCTTTATCTCACCAATGATATTTCCGAACCTTCCGATACCAGCAATTACCAACGCGCAATCGAACGCTCCATCATCCAGTTGGGCAAAGCCACCGGCGGCCGAATGTTAGCCCTGTTTACGTCTTACGCCCAGTTAAAACGCACTTCGCAGGCCATTTCCCCCGCTCTGGCGGAAGATGGCATTACCGTTTACGAACAGGGTGAAGGCGCATCCGCCAATACCCTGTTGGAAACTTTCCGCGAAGCGGATCGTGCCGTTTTGTTGGGCACCCGCGCTTTTTGGGAAGGGGTGGATATCCCCGGCAATGCACTTTCCGTGCTGGTTATCACCAAACTGCCCTTTGATGTGCCATCAGACCCCATTATTGCCGCGCGTTCCGAGACCTTTGACGACCCTTTTAACGAATATCATTTACCCGAAGCCATTTTACGCTTTCGCCAGGGTTTTGGCCGCCTCATCCGCAGTCAATCAGACCGCGGTATCGTGGTCATTTTAGACAGGCGTATTCTTACCAAACGTTACGGGAAAGCATTTATTGAAGCCCTGCCTACCTGCGCCATGAAGATTGATTCCTTAATCAATCTACCCACCATTGCCGCCCGTTGGCTGGGCATGTAAATTGGCTTTTTTTTATTCCGGCAAATAATCTTCACGCACCGGGGAAAAAACTTCAATCGCCACCGAATCTTCAATAATCTCAGCCCGGTGTTTAATATCACCGGGAACATTCCAGCTATCACCCGGTAACACATCGTAAACATCATCACCGATGGTCAGGCGGATATGCCCTGAAACAAGATAACCGATTTGTTCTTGAGGATGGGAATGACGGGGAAGTTCACTATCTTTACTCAATTTAAATTCCGATAGAAGCGTTTTTTCACCATAAGTCAGGGTTTTTAATAAAACGCCGGGAAGAATATTTTTATAATTTTCGGGTGAATGGTGATAGATCATATTTTTATTTCTTTCAAGGAAAAATTTGTTTATTGGTTTAAAAATAAAGTCGATATAAATATTTAATAAGTCAAAGACTCAGATATTTAATAATCCAGTCAGAAATAATTCTACATGAATTAATAAACAACGATAAATTTTTTAATAAACTCTTCAGATATAGCTTGATAAATAATTAATTCAAAAAACAACAATAACAATTCAACAAGTGTATGTCAAGTATAATTTACATATTGTAAAGTATACTTGACTATTTATAGATTCATCGTTATACTATTATTGTAAAGCACACTTTACATAATTAATCCGGAGTGAAAATGAATCACATTTCAAAAAAATATATCTTACAATCCTTGGGACTGATAGCCTTGTATATAACATGTCTGGTTGTCGCCAAATATGCCTTATTAACATTTCAACAAACGCCTTGGATTTATTTATTCAGCCTGTTACCTGTGCTGCCCATTTGTTTAGGTCTGGTTATTTTCTTGCGCTTTTTTAACGAGTTGGATGAATTACAAAAACGGATTCAGTTGCATGCCCTGGCATTTTCTTTTGGCATCACAGGAACACTTTCATTTACCTATGGTTTGCTTCAAAATGTCGGGCTTCCTCAAATCTCTTTAATCAGCATACTCCCTTTAATGATCGTATTCTGGGGAATTGGATATATGTTTGCCGAGAGACGCT
>JAJTBH010000311.1 GCA_021287005.1 Anaerolineae bacterium | reverse complement strand
TGCAAAATGCGTTAAAAAATGAAGATTTAAAAACGATTAAACGTAGCGCTCATACACTTAAATCGTCCGGGGCCAGTCTGGGGGCCATGCATTTTTCAAATCTCTGTCTTTCCCTTGAAAAGAAACTGGAGAAATGCGAAAAACAAAAGATTACCCTTAATACCATTCAAGATGAAGTATCAACCGATCTTAAAATAATAAATGAAGCTTTTAATCTTGTTCGATCACATTTGCTCGAATATCAATTAGACCTCAAGTAGTCAAAACAAAAAGGGATACCATTATGGCCGAATTACTTATAGGTAGACAACCCATCTTCAATCGCAAACTAGACGTGGTGGCATATGAGCTTTTGTATCGTTCGGTAAGCCAACCTAACCAGGCCGAATTTCGAGATGGCGACCACGCTACTACACGCGTCATTTTAAACACTTTTTCTGAAATCGGTCTGGATAATATTGTCGGGCAGGGCAAGGCTTATATAAATGCCACGCGAAATTTTTTGTTGGGAAAATATCCCATTCCACTGCCCGCTAATCGGGTTGTGCTGGAGGTTCTTGAAGATATTCCAATCGACCAGGAATTGATTGATGCATTGCAAAATTTGTCAAAAGCCGGCTATTGGATAGCCCTTGATGATGTTGTTTCACTTCAGGAAGTGGGACCATTATTAAGATTGGCAAAAATCGTAAAAATTGACCTGGCAGCCGTTGATCGCGATTTTTTGTATGATATGGTTGTTTACTTAAAAAAGCTAAATATTTTGCTGCTGGCTGAAAAAGTGGAAACCCAACAGGAGTATGATTATTGTTACCGGTTGGGCTTTGACTTTTTTCAAGGGTATTTTTTATGCAAACCCAGCATTGTTAAGGGGCGCCGCCTGGATGCCTCTAAACTGGTTGCCTTACGTTCATTATCCAAATTGCAAGATCCGCAGGCGACCTTTCAGGAACTTGAAGCGATTATCTCAATGGATGTTGCGTTAGGTTATAAGCTGCTCAAACTGGTAAACTCCGGCTATTATTCGCTTTCCACGACGGTTAAATCCATTCGACAGGCCATTTCGTTTATTGGGGTTAACCAACTGCGGGCCTGGATGACCTTGCTGCTCATGACAAGTGTGGAAAATAAACCGAATGAATTAACAACGATTGCATTACAACGCGCGAAATTGTGTGAGATGTTTGCCAGAGCTACCAAACGTTCGCAAGTAGAAACTTATTTTTTGGTAGGTTTGTTATCCGTTTTGGATGCATTAATGGATATGCCAATGGACCGCGTCTTAGGCAACATCCCCGTATCGCCGGAAGTTGCCGATGCATTGATTGCCCACAAGGGAGAATATGGAGAAATTTTAGATGCTGTGATGGCATATGAACAAGGCAATTGGGAAAATGTTTTGGAACTAAAAATTAATTCCAATGAATTACGCGATATTTATTTTGAGGCAATTCATTGGGTGAACGTTATTAGCAAGGAAATGTATGCTTCCATGGAAGGGGTGTAATCTTCAGATGGAAGTGTTTGGGTAAAGCAGTCATTCAGTTATTTATTAAGAGTATTATTTATAATGGGTATCTATTTTGGTTAAAACGTGATTTTTAATCAACAAAACGATATTTAATTAATGCCCAAACTGCTCTGAACGCATCGCTCATTTTAATCTTTTTCCCTTCAGTATAATCGCGCGGGTTGAAAGTAATGGGGACTTCAAAAACGCGCGCATTACGCTTTAAAATTTTTGCAGTGAATTCGGGTTCAAACTCAAAACCGCGTGAATGCAGAGGAATATCTTTGATGACCGGTTTCAAAAAAACTTTATAACCCGTTTCCATATCCGTTAAAATGTTGTTGTAGAGAATATTGGTCATCAGAGTTAACATTTTGTTGGCGACCATGTTCCAAAAAAGGATGGGGCGGCGGGGAGCGCCTAAAAAGCGGGAGCCGTAAACCACCTCGGCTACACCGTCTTGAATGGGTTTAAGCAGAGCCGGGTAATCGTGCGGATCGTATTCAAGGTCGGCGTCTTGAATGATGATAATGTCCCCGCTGGCTGCATTAATGCCGGTGCGCACCGCGGCGCCTTTGCCCTGGTTTTTCTCGTGTAAAACCAGCTTAATGTCTGACCTGTCATTTAAGTCTTGTAACAGGTCGCGGCTGCCGTCACTGGAGCCATCATCAACTACCACAATTTCGGAAACCAGGTCGGTGTTTTTTACGCGGTTGATAACGGCGCTGATTGTTTTAATTTCGTTATAAACAGGAATGATTACTGAAATTTGCATGCGGCTGATTATATGATGGCCGGGCATGATGCGCAAGATTTTATTAAACCGTTTTTAACAGATGGTTATAATAATGAGAGATATATTATGCCGCTTGAAAAGTGTGCATGCTATAATTATGAAAAATTGTCAAAAGCGCCGCCTTTAAAAATGCCGATAATAAAACGGGGCGGAAGAAGGAGTTGAGCTGATGAGTGAACGCCCTCCCGCAAATTCGGGGTCACCAGCCTCTGTTGCTCGTGTAACGGAAACAACAGCCGGTTTTATTCCCAAAGCGGTAACTTCCATTGAAGACACCGGTCTTTCACTGCTCTGGCTGCAGGACCTTGTTCTGAAAGTGATGTATTTCCAGGGATATTCTTCGGGTTTTAAGCTGGCAGAAGAAATCGCTCTACCCTTCTCGGGTGTTGTGGATCAGATTCTTGAATCACTCAAACGTGAAAAGCTGTTGGAGGTGAAATCGACCCAACAGATGGGTTTGGGTGAAGGCGCTTATCAATATGCCATTACCAGCGCGGGGATTAACCGGGCGCATGAAGCTTTGGATCGCAGCCAGTATGCCGGTCCGGCGCCGGTTCCACTACATGTTTATAACGAAGCTTTCCATAAACAAAGCCGTGGAAAATTGCAGGTTACCCAACGGATGATGCGCCAGGCCATGTCGCAGTTGGTGCTTTCTGAAAAAACATTCGGTAAACTGGGGCCGGCAATTAACTCGAACGCCTCCATCTTTTTATACGGCGCGCCGGGTAACGGTAAAACCAGCGTGGCGCGTTTGATTGGCGATATCGTTTTAACACAGGCCATGTATATACCCTATGCAATTTATGTGGATGGACAGGTTATTAAAGTCTACGACTCCGTTAATCATAAACTTGCGCCTGAAGATGATAGTAAAAAATCAAGCGATACCCTGCGCGGAGCCCCGCGCCGCGATATGCGCTGGCTTAAAATACGCCGCCCGTTTATTATGGTGGGCGGTGAGTTAACCCTGGTGGAACTGGACCTGGTTTTTGAGGAAACACTTAAATTCTATGAAGCGCCCTTTCAGATGAAATCCAACGGGGGTATTTTGTTGATTGATGATTTTGGCCGCCAGCAGGTTCGCCCGCAAGATTTGTTGAATCGCTGGATTGTGCCGCTTGAAAACCGCATTGATTATCTGACACTGCATAATGGACGCAAGATTGAAGTGCCGTTTGATGTGTTGATTATCTTTTCAACCAACCTGCCGCCCAAAGACCTGGTAGACGAGGCTTTTTTGCGCCGTTTGCGACATAAAATAGAAGTGGGTGATCCCTCATATGAAGATTATCGCGAGATCTTCCGCCGGACGGCAGCGGCCAAAGGCGTGGCTTACAGTGACCAGGGTCTGGCGTATTTACTGCAAGAATGGTACATTAAACGCAACCGTAAATTACGCGCGTCCCATCCGCGGGATTTATGTGACCAGATTTTGGATGTTTCAGGATACCTTTCAATCGAACCTGCAATGACCCCCGACTTATTGGACCGGGCGGCTGAGGCTTACTTTGTTGAATTATGAATCTTTTATATGGTCTTTCCACGCCTGTTTTGTTTGCTCACCGGGGGGCTTCTGCCCTGGCCCCCGAAAATACGCTGGCTGCTTTTAAGCTGGCCGAAACCAGCCGGGCCGTTGCCGTTGAACTGGATGCCAAGTTGAGCGCCGACGGGGTTGTGATGGTGATTCATGACCCAACCCTGAAACGCACAACCGGCGTGGAAGGGTGGGTAAACCGCTTTCGTTATGAAGAATTAAAACGGCTGGATGCCGGTAGTTTTTTATCGCCTGAATTTAAGGGAGAAAAAATTCCCACCCTTGAAGAAGTGTTTGAACTGCTGGAAAACCGTTTGTTAATTAACGTTGAATTAACCAACTATACTTCACCGCGGGATGCCCTGGTGGAAAAAGTGGTATCACTGGTTAAAAAACATCGATTGCAGGAATCGGTAATTTTTTCTTCTTTCAGTCCGCTCAATCTGATTAAAGCGCGTTCATTATTACCTGAAGTTCCGGGCGGTTTGCTGGCAACTGAAGGTTTTTCCGGCGCCTGGGCGCGTTCATTCATGGCGCGTTGGTTTTTCCCGCGTTTGATACATCCGTACTTTCAGGATACTAGCGAGGCTTTTATTCAAAATCAGCACACACATCAACGACGTGTGCACGTCTGGACGGTTAACGACCCGCTCGAAATGAAACGGTTGTTTAAGGCCGGCGTTGACGGAATATTCACCGACGATCCTCTTCTGGCGCAGCGCACCCTGGAGGCCGGATGAATCATTTAAAGTCCGCTTTTTTTCGTCTGGCACTGATTCTGTGTTTACTGAGCACCTGGTTTCCGACCGGTGCAGTAAATGCGGCAGTTGATCCGCAGCAAAGAACGCCCGAACAAAAGGCGGCGGATTTGTTAAGCCGCATGTCGCCGGCAGAAAAAGTTGGACAATTATTTTTGATTACTTTTAATGGAACCGGTGTTGCCGCTGATTCAAAGATTTATGAATTGATCAGTAAATATCATATCGGCGGTGTGGTTTTGA
>JAJTBH010000310.1 GCA_021287005.1 Anaerolineae bacterium | reverse complement strand
AAAGTAATCGGTCTGATTGGGGTTGCAGGGCCAACCTCACGAATGACTTGTGAAAAACGGAGCCTGGTGATAAAATACTTAAAGAAAGCCAGCGATACAATTTCTTTAAAAATGCAGGATGTCATTCAAGGTCGTGATGACCTGGTGAAATGAGAAGGCAAAAAAGTTGAAAATACCCAGGGCACGCAAGTGCCGTTTAGCCCCCCCCATTTTTTGGAGCCGACAAGGTTCAAAAAAATGGGGGGGGCTTTTTATTGAAACTACTTTTTCATCTCGCGAATCCTTCAGTTTTATTCTTCCCTGCCTTTATTACATAAATAAATACGGAAAACAATCCTTTGTAAAACTTGAGTTTCACACAGCGAAACTTTTTCAAGTGGGATATTCATTTAAGGTTTCAAAGGAGGTTTGCCTATAAGTTGAATCGGTAATGTTTTGCCTGAATCACAATCCTAATCCTAAATTCAATTTTGTCTGGAGGAAAACATGTATAAAGATTTGCGTGAGTTTTTGGCCAAACTGGAAGAACAAGGCCAACTGGTCCGGATCAAGGAAGAAGTCGATCCCGAACCTAATATTGGTGCTGCCGGTCGCGCGGCGTCAAACCTGAAAAATGGCCCGGCTATTATGTTTGAAAAAGTACGTGGCTATAAAAATCCGGTAGTAACGAATGTACATGGCTCGTGGGCTAACCATGCTTTAATGATGGGCATGGATAAAGATACCCCCGTGAAAGATCAATTCCATGAATTATGCCGCCGTTGGGATAAATATCCTGTTCCGGCAAAACGTGTGGAAACCTCCCCGGTAAAAAAGAACATTGTCACCGAAAATATCAACCTGTTTGATATCATTTCCCTTTACCGGATCAACACCTACGATGCCGGTTTCTTCCTTTCAAAAGCCTGCATTGTCTCACGCGACCCGGAAGATCCTACCAACTACGGCAAACAGAACCTTGGCACCTATCGTATTCAGGTTAAAGGCAAAGATAAATTGGGTATTCAGGCCCTGCCTTTTCATGATATCGGCATTCACCTTTCCAAGGCTGATGCATTAAATAAACCTGTTCCGGTAGCGATCTGCCTGGGTTGCGACCCGATCACTACCTTCATGGCTTCAACCCCGATTAAGTATGACCAGTCTGAGTTTGATTATGTGGGCGCTTTATATAATGGCACCCCAATGGAAATCACCAAAGCCCCGACTCTTGATCTGGATATTCCGGCAGGGTGTGAAATCGTAATTGAAGGTTACATCGAACCCCGAACACGCGAATGCGAAGGTCCCTTTGGTGAATTCCCCGGTTCATATTCCGGCGCCCGTTTGCAGGCTGTTGTGAAAGTAACCGCAGTATCCTATCGTGACAATCCCATTTTCGAGAATCTTTACCTCGGTATTCCCTGGTCGGAAATTGATTATTTGATGGCTCTGAACACTTCCGTTCCTCTATTTAAGATGTTACAGGAATCATTCCCCGAAGTTCAGGCCGTTAATGCCATGTATACGCATGGTATCGGCGTTGTGGTTTCAACCGGTGTGCGTTTCGGTGGTTTTGGCAAAACCGTTGCCATGCGCCTGTTAACCACTCCACATGGCCTGGCCTACAACAAAGTGATTATTGTTGTAGATGACTTTGTGGATCCTTTCAACCTGGAACAGGTAATGTGGGCAATGACCACGCGCGTCGATCCGATCAAAGATGTTGCGATTATTCCCAACTGCCCGGGTATGCCGCTCGATCCTTCTTCCAACCCACCTGGAATGCATAATAAATTGATCATTGATGCCACCACACCCAAAGCTCCCGAAAAAGTGACGCGTGAGACCGAATTGTTAACCGCTCCCGCCGGCGCCAAAATCTGGGAAGATACCATTGCCAAATTGTGGAAACAGGTAAAGTAAGACCGAATTTTAAGAATTTGTACTTACTAACGACATTAGAAAGGAAATAATTATGATTTGCCCGCGTTGTGATACTGATAAGGTAGAAGTGATGGTTAAATCACCGGTTGGTGATGTTTGGGAAGTTTATATTTGCAAAACATGCTGGTATTCCTGGCGCTCAACCGAAACTTCGGATAAAACCGATCCCAAAGAATATAACGCCAAGTTTAAGATCAAGGCAGAATCCATTCCTGATATGCTGGTCATTCCGGCCATCCCCCCATTAAAAAAATAGTTGATATAAACGCTGGCCCGGAAAGACCTTCTCAGGTCTTTCCGGGACCGAAAACCAATTTTTCATTATAAACTATTTTAAGCTTTTAGGAGCTGAGTATGAATAAAAAAGTTTTGGGCATTTTGTTGGGAATCGTAGTTGCTGCAATTGTGTGGATTATCCCCATTCCGGGGCTGCCTGTTGCAGGACAAAAAGCTTTGTCGGTTACGGTTTTTGCTGTGATCTGGTGGGTGTTTGGTGTCGCGCATCCTGCTTATACCACCATGCTGCTTTTCCTTGGATATATCCTGCTGGTCGGTAACGTTCAGAATCCTGATGGAACGACCGTGGATATGGCTGGGCAGGTATTTCGGTTATTTACCCTGCCTTTAAACTGGTTAATGGTAGGCGCCTTTTTAATCGCGGCTGCCGTTACCAAATCCGGCCTGGCAAAACGTGTTGCGTATTTCTTTATGATTCGTTTTGCTAAATCTTATAAAAGCATTGTTGTGCTTTCATATGTTTTAGGTTTTGTTCTTTCTTTCCTGATCCCGCATCCCTTCCCCCGCACGCTCTTAATCATGGCTATGGTTGGTCAAATTATCAAGGAAGCGAAAGCGAACGAAGAAGATACCGCCGCACTCGGTTTTGGCGTGTTTGCCGCAGCTACGGCCACCTCCATGATTTTGTTAATGGGTGACTCTGTATTAAATGTGGCCGGTGTTGGTTTCTCAAAACTGAATGTAGGTTTCTTCGACTGGATTAAATACATGGCCGTACCGGGCATTGTTGCTTCATTCCTGATGATGGGGCTGCAATTAATTATGTTTAAACAGACCGGACCCTTTGAAATCAACCGCCAAACCATCATCGAAGATCAGAAAAAAATGGGTCCCATGACCCGTAATGAAAAAGTTGTCTCAGTCTGGATTGTAATTGCATTGCTCTTATGGTCAACGGATTTCATTCATCATATTGACCCGGCCTGGATCGCATTGGGTGTCGCAGTCGGCATGGCTTTGCCGTTTATTGGCGAAATTTTGACACCTGCCGATATCTCAACGGGCGTCAACTGGCCGATCGTCCTTTTTGTCGTGGGCGCTCTGGCTATTGGCAACGTGAGCCGTGCAACCGGTATGGCCCAATGGCTGGCAAACACCATCCTGCCTGCAACCCCTCCGACCAACCCCTTTGCATTTGCCGGAATGATTGGCGGCGTAACGATGGTGTTGCATATGGTCTTAGGCAGCGCGTTGGCGTGTATGTCGGTTGTTTCACCCCCGATGGTGGAATATGCCCTCAAGGCCGGTTGGAGTCCGCTCGTGCCGGCTCTGCTGGTGTATACCGCTGTTAATATTCATTATTTGCTGCCGTTCCAGCACGTAACCATGTTATTGGGCGCTGGTGAAACCGGAAAGTACGGTAATAAAGAAACCATACGGTATGGTATCCCGTTGACCATTGTCTGTATCCTGGTGATGGTCTTTGTGATGGTACCCTGGTGGATGGCAATCGGTTTAATCCCGATGGGATAACCTGTTTTTTGTGATGCTCTTCTCTTGCCGGTTTTTATACATCCAAACCAGGATGTAATCAAACCCGGAATCAAGAAAAACCGTGAATGATGGGCAATACACTTCCCATCGAAAAATCCCATCATTCGCGGTTTACCCCATCAAAGATTAAGTTAATCCTTTATCGGGAGGCTCGAATTAAATGCGAATTATTGTCGGTATTTCAGGGGCCAGTGGCACCATCCTGGCAAAAAAGATGTTATTGTCCTTAAAAATGATTCCTGAAATGGAAACGCACCTGGTCATGAGCAATGGCGCCGATGAAACCCTGGGTCTTGAATTGGATACACCGCGCGAGGAATTAATATCTCTGGCAGACGAATTTCATCCGATCGAAGATATCACGGCAAATATTGCCAGCGGTTCATTTCGTACGGCCGGAATGGTTGTCATTCCGTGCAGCATGAAAACCCTGGCCGGAATCGTACAGGGGTATTCGGACAACCTGTTATTGCGCGCGGCCGATGTGTGCATAAAAGAACGCCGCAAACTGGTGTTGGTGGCGCGTGAAATGCCATTGAGCAGCATTCACCTTGAAAATATGTTAAAAGCTTCACAATTTGGCGCCATTATTATGCCTCCCATGTTAACTTTTTATAATCATCCTGAAACGATTGACGATCTGGTAAATCACCTAATCGGCAAGGTGTTGATGCAGTTTGATCTGGATTTTGAATCATTTCGTCCCTGGCGGGGAGGATAATTTGATGGACTCGAAACGATTATCTACCAGATATTTTGACAGTTACCTGGTGGAAAAGAATTATCTGGTAGAAGCTGTCTGTGTCGATGTTGGCGCAGACCTGGTTGTGGTGGTGGGTGGGGGAAGTCGTTATCACATTGGCTCAACTTCTTTAACCATTTCCATGCCGAGCATCAAAGATTCGTCAAAATTAACTAACAGCACCTACCTTGTACCTGTACCCGGGCATAAGGAAGAAAACCTGGCGCGAGAAAGTAGTTTAATTCTTTCGCGTAGCTTAAAAAGGAATGTGTTGGTTTCTGTAGGCATCCATGAGGACCAGATTTCAAAAGCTGATATCGGTCTGTATATCGATTGTTTTAATAATTTAATAAATCAAATTATTCAGGCTTATCTGGTTGTTGATTGAGCCGGGAGGTTTTGTTGAAAATTGAAGAAATAAATGCCTT
>JAJTBH010000309.1 GCA_021287005.1 Anaerolineae bacterium | reverse complement strand
TTTGTTAACCGGCGAAGGAAAAAAAGTGGTTTTCGGCGCCCTTTGGGATGGAATTGTGGGCATAGCCCCCGGTATTCCATTAATTTTAATGGCGGCCAGTGTTAAACATATTGTCAGCATGGGCGGTGTGATGGATACCTTGCTGCATGCCGGGACGCAGTTAATGGCGGGAGCAGGAGCCGTGACGGCTTCATGGATGATTTATGCACTGGCTTTGCTGGTGGAATTTTTTGTGGCATCGGCCGGGGCCAAGGCGGTTTTAATTCTGCCGATTGCCGATATGGTGGGGGTCACCCGCCAGGTGGCTGTGCTGGCTTATTGTTTCGGCGACGGTTTTTCAAACATGGCTTATCCGACCAACCCGGTTTTGTTAATCACCCTGGGGCTGGCGTCCATCAGTTACAGCAAATGGCTGCGTTGGACGGCACCAATCTGGGCGGCTGTAATTATTATCACCCTGGTCTCACTGGCAATCGGTGTCGGGGTGCATTACGGCCCGTTTTAAGTCCGGATGGTTTCCATGACAGAAACGAATTATTTTCCCGAATCATATTTTAATTCGCGCCAGCGCTTTCGCGCCTCGTTACAGAGCGTTGGCGAACGCTGGCCTTTGGCCACCCTTTCAAATCACATGGTTCAGTCGGATGAAGATTTAACCATCGATTGGATCGAGGCTCCGGCAGTTTCGCCGGACACCTTGCTGTTGGTGACCAGCGGCGAACACGGCGTTGAAGCGTATGCCGGGTGTGCCGTGTTGCAGATGATTATTGAAGAATTTCTTCCGTTGTTGGACTCGCAGCGCATCAGCCTGGCGCTGGTGCATACCATTAACCCCTGGGGCATGGCCCACCACCGCCGCACCAATAAAGGTAATGTGGATATCAACCGTAATTTTGTCCTTGACCCAATGCAGTTGGACCCGGTTTTTAACCCCGATTATAAACGCCTGAATGGTTTGCTTAACCCGCGTGGAAAACTGCGGGCTTATGCTTTGCAAAAAAAACTGTTTTTGCCGCAGGCTTTGTTGACTGCCCTTGCAACCGGAACGGAGCGCTTAAAAAGAGCCACATTGTTAGGTCAATATGCTTTTCCACAGGGCATCTATTACGGCGGACGCAGCCTTCAACCTGAAACGCAGGTGATCATGGATTTATACCGGCGCTGGTTTGGCGCGCATCAAAAGGTGGTGCACATTGATCTGCACACCGGTTACGGCCCGCGTTATCAGATGAGCATCGTTAATTCGGCTTATGAAAAAGCCAAATCCGAAGAACTATCGCTTTTGTTTAACTATCCATTGGTAGTTAAGAGCGACCCCAGCGAATTTTACAGCATCAGCGGCGATATGATTGATTATATCTACCAGATGGTGCCTAAAACCTTTCCGACCTGTCAGTTTTATTCGACCACCTTTGAATTCGGAACTTTGGGCGACTCGTTGTTTAATTCGCTTCAATCGCTGCGTACCATGATCCATGAAAACCAGGCGAAATGGTTTGGCGCTGAAGACATGGCCGCCGTTCAGGCCGATTTTGACGAACTTTACTGCCCGCAGGAGCCGCAATGGCGCGAAAAAGTGCTGGCTGATTCACGACAGGCATTAAATGGTATTTTATCTGCGTGGAAGGTGCTCTAAATTTTTAAAAGCTCAGCAATAGGGTAAAATAAAGACTGGTAGCGTCAGGGGACGTTACCGGAAGTTATTCTTTTTGCGAGGTAAACAGTAAAATGTCTCTCTGGAAACGAGTGATTTTTTCACTATTGATGGGGATGGTGGGGGGAGCATGTGTAGCCCTGGGCTCACCGGGTGATTTCTGGATGGGGCTGGCCGGAGCCGGTCTTTTAATCTTTTTATGCGTTTTTGGATTAACCTTTGCCTGGCAATGGGCCGGCGGAGGCAGGCTGTTGGCCTGGATGATGGTCCTGGCATTTGTCTTGCGAGTGGGCATGGGCATTCTGGCCGGTGTGGGTTTGCCTCTGTGGGGTTTTGACACACCTCAGCAGAAAAGCGGTTATCTTTTTACCGATGCTTATAAACGCGACTTGCAAGGCTGGGAGCTGGCCACGCATGGCGAAAGCCTGATGGTCGGTTTTGAAAAAGGATTTTATGCTGACCAGTATGGCGGTCTGTTGAGTCTGAGTGCTGCCATTTACCGTTATTTCAGTCCGGATGCACATCGCCCGGTTATGGTGGTGATTTTCGGCGCGTTTATGGCAGCCCTGGGTGTGCCCTTTTTGTTGCGGGCGCTGACCCGGCGCTGGGATAAACGCCTGGCCGCTCTGGCGACCTGGATCATGGTGTTGTATCCGGATTCGATTTTATTCGGCGCATCGCAGATGCGTGAGCCAATGTTGATCGGTTTGATGTGTATAGCCTTCTGGGGGGTGTTGACCTGGCGGGAAAACCGTCTGTGGGGCACGCTTGCCATCGTTTTCAGCCTGGGATTAACCTTTCTGTTATCCAGCATGGTTGTGGCGACCCTGACGATTATGCTGGGCATTTTATTCTGGTTTGAATACATCGCACCCATTTCCATCTTTTGGAAGCGCCTTGGACAGATTGGCCTGGTATTGGGTGGTCTGCTGACCATTGTTCTTTTTGGACAGTGGTTAACCAGTGCCGCTACCTGGGATATTTTGCTGGCTCAAAGACAATCGGGCTGGGTGGCAAAAATTATCGAAGAAGCCGGCGTGCGGTTTAAACTGCCGATCATCACGGTATATGGCCTGGTTCAGCCGGTGCTGCCAGCCGCCGTGGCGGATATCGATACACGCCCGTTCTGGTATGTCACTGCCGTCTTGCGCGCGCTGGGCTGGTATTTGCTGGCGCCATTGCTGCTTTACAGCGTTTTTGCCCTGTGGACGCATCGTGATATTAAAAATAAATCCATGCTGGTATGGATTTCGCTTTTTGTAATTATCTGGTGTTTAATCGCCGCCGTTCGCGCCGGTGGGGACCAGTGGGATAATCCGCGCTATCGGGTGATTTTTATCCCCTGGCTGGCGCTGTTGGCTGCCTGGGGGTTGGATTGGGCGCTAAAAAAGCGCGATGCCTGGTTGGTGCGCTGGATTTTAATCGAGTTTATCTTCCTGGGTTTTTTCACCAACTGGTATTTCAGCCGTTATTTACACTGGTGGGGCCGTTTGAGTTTCTGGCAAAATATTGCCTGGATTGTCGGTTTAAGCCTGGTTGTGCTGGGCAGCGGCTGGATTGGGTCGGGCGTCAAACGTCTGATAACGCAGAAAAAATAGGCTGTGATATAATTTCGACTTATGGATCTATCACTCATTGTTCCTGTTTATAACGAAGAAGAAAATTTACCGCTTTTATTTCAGGCCGTTCAGGCCGCCATGCAGCCGCTTAAACTGGAATGGGAAGTCATTCTGGTGGATGACGGCAGCCGCGACGGCAGCCTGAAAGTGTTGGAAGAACTGGCCGAAAAAGACACCCGCCATGTTAAGGTGGTGGCTTTGCGGCGTAATTTTGGTCAAACGGCCGCTATTGCCGCCGGCATTGATCACGCAGGCGGCGATATCATCATTCCGCTGGATGCCGATTTGCAAAATGATCCGGCAGACATTGGCATGTTGATTGAAAAATTAAACGAAGGTTATGATGTGGTCAGCGGCTGGCGGATTAACCGTCAGGACACCTTCAGCCGTACCTTTCCTTCGCACATTGCCAACTGGTTAATCTCGCAGGTCACCGGTGTGCACCTGCACGATTACGGCTGCACCATGAAAGCCTACCGGCGCGAGGTTCTAACCGATTTTCGCCTGTATGGTGAAATGCACCGCTTTATCCCGGTATATGCCGCCGCTTCGGGCGCGCGAATTACCGAAATGCCCGTGCACCACCATCCGCGCAAGTTTGGCAAGGCGAAATATGGCCTGGAACGCACCCTGAAAGTGGTCTTGGACCTGTTTACGGTAAAGTTTCTGACCAGTTATGCCAAAAAGCCGATTTATCTGTTCGGCGGCACGGGAATGAGCTTAATCGGCATCAGCGCCGTGCTGTTGATTTTCCTCTTCATCCGGCGCGTCTTTTTCCTGGTGTCGGTGTTTGAATCGCCGTTGTTTATCATGGCGATCATGGTGGCCATCATGGGCTTTCAGTCGGTGTTAATGGGGCTGATCGCCGAACTGCTGGCGCGTACTTACCATGAATCACAGGACAAAGCCACCTATACCGTTCGCCGTACCATTAATTTAAACAAATAAAACCCGGCGCCGTCTTTTGAAAGGCGGCGCTGTTGATTTTAAACGAGGACTATTCCCCTATGCGTATCCTGGTTTTAATCCATGAATATCCACCGGTGGGCGGCGGCGGCGGCCGTGTGGCGCAAGACCTGTGTGAAAGTCTGGCTAAACGCGGGCATAGCCTGAAGGTATTAACCGCACATCTGGAAGGTCAGGCCGAAGTTGAAGAAAAGGAAAACCTGACCATTTACCGGCTGCATTCCGGGCGCAAAGAGGCTTTTCGAGCCGGATTGTTGGCTATGGGCGGTTATGTGGCTGCCAGTGTCTGGCGCGGTTGGCGGTTGATCCAGGAATGGTCGCCGGATGTGATTCATGTGCATTTTGCAGTTCCGGCCGGGGCGGCAGCCTGGTTATTAAGTTTGTTGAGCGGCAAACCGTATGTGTTGACCGCCCACCTGGGTGATGTGCCCGGCGGCGTTCCCGAAAAAACGGGGAAATGGTTTAAGCTAATTTTTCCATTTACCCCGCCCATCTGGAAAAGGGCGGCAGCCGTGGCTGCCGTGAGTGGTTTTACGCGCCAACTGGCGTTAAACAGCTATTCGGTGCCGGTTGAAGTGATTCCCAACGGCGTCAGTTTGAGGGACGTCGACCCCGGTCAAATCAGGCTGAACCGGCCTGTACAAATTGTATTTGCCGGGCGGTTTATGGCT
>JAJTBH010000308.1 GCA_021287005.1 Anaerolineae bacterium | reverse complement strand
CCCGTTATATGTTCAAAAGGCAGAACGTAAACAACGCACGCAGGAAGAAGTGAACCGCATCATCTGCTGGCTGACCGGTTATAGCCCGGCGGAACTGCAAAATCAGATCGAACAGGGCCATGATTTTGAGACCTTTTTTGCTTCAGCGCCGGCGATTAATCCAAACAGCGCATTGATCAAGGGGGTCGTATGCGGCGTCCGTGTGGAAGAAATTGAAGATCCGTTGATGCAAAAAATTCGCTACCTGGACAAGTTGATTGATGAACTTGCAAAAGGAAAAACAATGGAGAAGATTCTGCGGTTATAAATGCCCGGGCTTTAAAAATCGTATTTGAGGCATGTCGTATATTTAAACCCGCCGTTATTTCACCCCCCGTTTTTTTGCGGCGGATAAAAACAGGCAATCATTTCGCAAACAAAACCAGCTCATACCCGCAGGCCGGCGGCTAAAATAAAATTCTAAAACGGCATTAATCAAAATATAAGGAAACGAGGGAAAATGAATACCTATGTCATACTGATCCGGGGTATCAATGTCGGCGGTAAAAATAATGTCCCGATGGCCGATTTGAGAAAATGCCTGGAAGAAGCGGATTTTAAAAATGTATCAACGTATATCGCCAGCGGCAATGTCATCTTAAAATCCGGCAAACCGGCCAACGAGATTAAAAATCAAATTGAAACGCTTTTGCCGGCGCATTTTAACCTTGATGACGGTTTTGTTAAAGTGATGGTATTAACTGACAAACAAATTCAAGCCGTCATTGATAACAAACCACAAGGATTCGGCGAGCAGCCCGATATGTATCACAGCGATGTTATCTTTCTAATGGAAATGGATATAAGTTTAGTGATGCCTGTATTTAAACCGCGGGAAGGGGTCGATAAAATATGGCCCGGCGCGGGTGTGGTTTACTCGCAGCGCCTCAGTGCGCAACGCACCAAAAGCCGGCTTAATAAAATCATGGAATCACCGGCTTACAAATCCATGACCATTCGCAACTGGAATACGGCCACAAAGCTGCTGGAAATTTCGCAAAAAATGGCGCAAGAGGAAACGAGCGGGTGAATACCGCCTAAAATTTTATAGATTTGAAAGGGTGATTTTGCCTGAATTTGAGAGGTGTTAATTACGTTATACCTTAAAAATTATTTAAATGTATAATCACACGAGAGTCAAAATCGCCCCGATTTCTTTTTCAGCGCATAACAGGAGCTGGGATGCATTTTCATATCTTACAACATGTAGCTTTTGAAGGACCCGGTTCGATTGATGACTGGCTGTTAAGCAAGCACGCGAGCGTCTCATATACCCGATTATTTGAGGCTGCGCCTCTGCCGGAACCCGCGGAATTTGATGCGCTTGTGGCGTTGGGCGGCCCGATGAGCGTTAATGATGAAGCTGTTTTGCCCTGGCTAACGGCTGAGAAACGTTTTATCGCAGCAGCCGTACAATCGGGAAAGCCGGTTCTGGGGATTTGTTTGGGTGCGCAATTGATCGCCTCAGCCCTTGGCGCCCGCGTTTACCCGGGTACGCACAAAGAAATCGGCTGGCTCCCGGTGAAACGAGCACAGTATACACCGCAGGTTTTTTCTTTTCCGGAACAGGCAACGGTGTTTCACTGGCACGGTGAGACTTTCGACCTCCCCGAAGGTGCGATTCGGCTTGCCGGCAGTGAAGGCTGTATTAACCAGGCATTTCAAATTGGCGCCCGAACGATCGGCCTCCAGTTTCACCTGGAAACCACTCCGTCCAACGTGGAAGCTTTAATTTCCAACTGCCGGGATGAATTAATTCCGGCGCGATTTGTGCAGAGTGAGCCGGAACTGCGCCGGGTTTCGCCCCGGTTTTATTCCGAGGTTAATAACCTGATGGGGCAGGTGTTGGATTACATTACCCGTGCGTTTTAACAGGGTTAAACCGGTCCGCCGGCTTTACACAGATTTCATTAAATCAAAATTCGGAGGATCAAAGCGTGGATCACCAGACCAAAATAAACAAATATAACCGCATCATTACGCAACTCACACCCCTGCTGGCTAAATCTTCAGACGAACAGGCCAGAATGGCCTCGGTGGTGGCGTTGATTCACTATAAAATGCCGCACTTTTTCTGGAGCGGATTTTATGAGTTAAAACAGGGCCGGCTTATTGTGAAATTATATCAGGGACCGATTGCCTGCATGGAACTGCCCGTAAACACCGGGGTATGCTGGGCGGCCATTAATTCGGCAAAACCGGTTGTGGTTGCCAATGTTCACGAATTTCCCGGGCACATCGCCTGCGACAGCCGCAGCAAATCTGAAATTTGCATTCCATATAAAAACGCCGAGGGGCTCATTACGGCGGTTCTGGATATTGACAGCGACAATTTTGATAATTTTGACGACATCGACGTGTTAAAACTATGCGAGATTCTCGAACTTATTCATTCCGTCGAGGCGTTTGAAGCAGCCAAATCTGAACCGGCCTGATCCGGAGGCAGCGTCAACCTGCACGGTGGGCAAACCCCGCCGCACCGATATCCAAACGTCGTTACATTTCTTAAAACGAATGTCCCCATTCGTCATAAACGCCGTTATATTCGATATGTGCAGATTTAATGCTGACGCCCAGCGCCGGGTTGCGCAAAACAAAATCGGTGGCCATGCAGACCGGCATCCACTCCTTATACTCTTCGCCCGAGAAGGTTTGAATAACCACTAAAACTTTGGGCCCGAACATATCAAGTTCGGTATCCACTCTTAAAGAAAAATCGACATTGCCGGAATTATGCGTTCGGGGGCGATGATAGGTTTTCTTTAACTTGGGGAAGATCCGAAGATTAAGCCTCTGGTCGTAGAGTTCATGACTGTTAATGGATAAATCAGGTTGGTCTTTCATAATTTTTTTAACCTCTAAATACAACGTTTATATTTTTTGAATTTACCGATAAAAAGTAGTGTTTTTTTATTTGTTAACCGTGGCGAACAAACATCAATTTAACTTGTAGTCACTCTGGCCCGCCAGGAGTTTAAAGTCTGAAACTGCCTGCGGGTCTTTTGAAACGTCTTTCCAATTAACTTCAACTTCAGACGCGCCGGGGCAGTCGCACTCCTGCAGGGTGCCGCAGTCGCAATAACGGTAACAATCAATTTCAGTCCAATCATGTAAAACATGCGATTTAAACAGGTTATTAACAATTGAAGCTAACATAACAACATCTCCTTATTAAAAAAGTTTTCTGCAAAATCCGTCCGTTGAGAACAATCCGGAATGATCCGGAGTTTTCAACGCCTACGAGGTTAGCTGACGGATTCGAGCAGAAAACTTACTCTATGGCAATAAGCCAATTCACCCCAAAAAATGGGTTCCCCGATCTTACGATTCGGCGTAAATTGTTTTAGAAATTATCCAGGACGAATATAATTCGTCAACTCATTATTTGTAATAAACGGCATTATAAATATTCGAATTTTGAATGTCAAACCATTTTGGATGTAAATACTCCAAATTACCCCCGATATCACCCGCTTCCTACCCGTTTATTACCCAAAAACATCTTTTTTGCAGTGATATTGCGTTCTTTGGGCGCAATATCACTGCCTTTTTAATTTCCCGCCCCAGGGTGGGGTTATGCATAACACATCTTTGGCGGTGGTGGGACAAAAAATTTTCTTTTTCAGAAAAATTCTGAAACAATTGCCCTGATGGGAATGTCGTCCCGGATCTTACGGTAAAACCGGTTTATCCAGGTTTGCCGACCACGGGCCAAAAATTTTCTGCACGCCATTACCGGAAAGTGTGACATTCAGAAGCCCGTCGGGAAGGTTGTTCCCGCAGCTTCTCGCAACGGTGATCATGTTGCTGCTGCCCTGCCCGCCGCCGCCACCACCCCCGCCGCCATTGGCGACACAACCTTCAATCTGAAGCGAAAAACTCACGGACGGGTCATAGATAAAACCAAATTCATATCCGTTAAATCCCGGCTCCATTTTTAAGCGTTTGATGTGAGTCAGGTGCAATGTGGTTGCTCCAAAAGGAATATCCTTTTTTAAAGCCCATATCTGGTCGGGAGCCGGGTCTTTGCCGACATCCACCGTAAAATCAACCGGGGTATAAGGGGCGGTTTTGGCTGAAATGGAATTAACCGTGAGGGTTACAGGCCAGGTAATCTTCTCGCCAAAAAGCTGAAGTTTCCAGTTGATCTTGCCATTTTGCGGAGCTTCTGTGGCCGGGTTATATTCATCAGGCGCCATGCCGAAAGTCAATTGCTGGTTGGCCGCATCCGTGATGGTTGTCTCTTCCAGGAATCCGTCCATTTCATCCGGGGTTAAGCCATCCGGCGCTTGAATTGCCAGCGTTCCTGAAATAATATAACTATTTTCCAGTGGAATAACCCGCTCAATTTCCAGAGAGCCGCTTTGAGCTTCAGATGGTGTATGCGGACTTGTTTGTAATGATGGCGTGATCTCGATGACCGGCGCGATAGTGATTTTTGTTTTTGCGCCCATGATTAACTTTAATGGAATTTCCCAATGGCTCAATACCGGTCCTGAATCCGATTGCCAGGTACACTGAAGTTCAAAAGTCAGATCAAATACGCCGGCCGGGATGGATGGGTAAAGCGCCTCAAATTTGACGGTCTGTTCGCGCCGGTCTGTCATCAAACCCTGAAATTTTAAGCTTTTCCCATCAGGCAGCCGGATGGCGGGACCATTGTTATTGTCGGGGCAAACCTCAGGATAAACCAACAGTTTATCCGGCAGCCCTTCTATTGAATACTTAACCGTGGTTTTATCACTGCTAACCATCACTTCATTTACAGTCAGAGTCATACCATCCTGCTCTGCATTCATCTGTTGAGCCAGCGTGCGGATGTTTGTTTCCTGCACCAGGCCAAATCCCGGAATGTAGCCGATCCAATGTTGTAAGGCTTCAGCGAC
>JAJTBH010000307.1 GCA_021287005.1 Anaerolineae bacterium | reverse complement strand
TTTACCGCGCACCAGAATGGGGGTGCCCATGTAAGATTTAATCCATTCTTCGCCTGGGTGAGTGATCCAATCGTTACTGTTTTCCGTATTGGAGATAATATAGGGTTGGCCGGTTTCGATCATTCGCTGTAAGGTCGCCGTACTGTAAACGGACAGCCTCACCTCCATGAATTTTTCCTGGCTCATATATTTATCGTAACCGATCTGCCGCACGATTTCGGCAATGCCGTTATCATCCACCAGGGTGATATTTACAACATCATGATCAACTACCTGCCCGATACCGAAAATGATCATATCGAGCACCTTGTCGAGATCGAGATTACAGTTGATGGTTGTGGCAATATCCCGCAGAGATTCGGCCAACAATCGTTGTTCGTGCTCCGTGCGTTCCATCTGTTGCAGGATTTCAACATCGGCCTTCATCTTCTCGTTGGCTTCCTGCAATTGGTGTTGAAGCTGGTGCAGGGTGATATGCGTTTGCACCCGCGCCAGCACTTCATCCATCTGGAAAGGTTTGGTAATGTAATCAACCCCGCCAACTTCAAAGGCTTTCACTTTGTCCTCGGTTTCGCCCATGGCGCTGACAAATATGACCGGGATGTGAGCGGTTAAATCAGAAGCTTTTAAACGGCGGCAGGTCTCATACCCATCAATTTCAGGCATATTAATATCTAATAAAATCAAATCGGGAGGGGCGGCCTGGGCGGAATTAATCGCCAGGCGACCGTCTGTAACCGCGCGGACTTTATATCCCCGATCCGTCAGCATTCTTGAAAGAATCTGTAAGTTAACGGGTGTATCGTCAACCAGCAGGATACTTATAGGAAGTAAATTAACAGACTCTGCGTGTACCATTTATCTTATTTTATACCAAAATCACACACTGAGGGTAAAAAAGTTCTTTAATTTTGGTATATCGAAGAAATAAATAAACATTCATTTTTTACCACGATTGTTGATATGTGTTGAAAAATAATGATATCTTAAAGAATGTTGTTTAATATTGTAATTATTTTCGATTTTGTTTATAATAAAAGAAATCGAAAGTAAACGTAAGTTATGGACCCTATCATTTCTTTTTACCCGGCCGAAAGGCAGCAAACAATTTTGGATATGCTGAAAGAATCAGGTCGTGTCAGCGTGAATGACCTTTGCCGCCAATTTGGTGTTTCTGAGGTGACCATTCGAGCTGATTTAAAAAACCTGGCGGAACAAAACCTGCTTATCAGGACGCATGGTGGAGCCGTTTCGGTTGCGCGCCCGGAATTATCATTGATTATTCGTAGTCAGCAGCAGGTGCTTGAAAAAGAACGCATCGGCCTGGAAGCGGCCCGGATGATTTCCGACGGCGAGTGTGTTTTTCTGGATACGAGCAGCACTTCGCTGGTTATTGCACGGCTGCTAAAACGACGGCGTGAGTTAACCATATTAACCAACAGTCTGGCGATAGCGCAGATCCTGCTGGATGCGCCCGGGGTAACTGTGGTTATGCCCGGTGGCCGTTTGCGCCGGGATACCGTTTCATTAATCGGCGGGGACGGGCTTGAGATTCTGAAAAAATACAACATTCAACGCGGTTTTTTCGGCGCACATGGCATCAGTTTTTCTGAGGGCTTAACCGACGTCAGTTCATCTGAGGCGGAAGTTAAACGCGGCGTGATCTGTTTATGCCGTGAAATAATCGCTGTGCTGGATGCCACCAAATGGGGGCGAGTTGGGGCGGCCTCTTTTGCCGAATTGCGCGAAATAAATGAAATTATCAGCAATCACCCGGTGCCGCCTGAACTGGCAGAACAGGTACACCAGTTGGGTGTGAAATTGACCGTTGTGTGACCCTGCCATTAATGTCCAATTATATTTATTAAGGATTTGAGGAGTATGGATACCCAGAATACAACCACCCAATCACAGATCGCTAAAATATCAGCCATGATCGAAGAACAGGCATTAACCCGCGAAGAATTATTGGGTTATTTGCGCCAGATCATGGAAATTCGAGCATTGGAAAATAATATTGCCAATCTATTAAGTAAGGCGGTGCTTAAAGGCGCCTCGCACCTGTATGCCGGCGAAGAAGCAGTTGCGGTCGGTGCGGTAGCGGCTTTGCGCGATGACGATCTGGTCACCAGTACGCATCGTGGACACGGGCATGGTCACGCGCATGGCGATAAATTTGCCAAAACGCCTGAAGCCAAACAAGTGCATTATAACAAAATGATGGCTGAGGTGTTGGGCAAATCTGGCGGTTATTGCAAGGGTAAAGGCGGCTCCATGCACATTGCCGATGTGGAGCATGGCAACCTGGGCGCCACAGGTATCGTTGGCGGCAATTTACCGGTGGCGGTGGGAGCAGCCCTGGCCCAAAAACTGCAAGGAACTGACCGCGTGGTGGTTTGTTTCTTTGGTGATGGCGCCACCAATACGGGCAATTTTCATGAGTCTTTAAATATGGCCAGCGTTTGGAGTTTGCCGGTGGTGTTTGTTTGTGAAAACAACATGTACGGCATGTCGGTGCCCTGGGCCAAAGTCAGTCACCTGCCGGATGTTGCCAGCCGGGCGGCAGCTTATGGAATGCCCGGTGAAATTGTGGATGGCATGGATGCGCTGGCCGTACGCGGCGTTGTTTCAAAAGCTGTGGAACGTGCCCGCAAAGGTGAAGGCCCCACGCTGGTGGAAGCCAAAACATATCGTTATTACGGGCATTCCCATTCCGATCCGCGCGCTTACCGCACCCGTGAAGAGGAAGCCGAATGGAAAAAACGCGACCCGATTACGGTGATGAAAGACAATCTTGAGCTGGTTAAGATGTTGGATGAAAAAGAGTTTGAAGCGATGGAAACGGCAGTCGACGAAAAACTGGACGAAGCCATGACTTACAGCGAAGCCTCACCCGAACCGCAGATTTCAGACGTAGAAACGGACGTATATGCTCCGGCAAAATTTACACCCGCAGATTATGAAACCGATCGCCGTCTGCGGGAATTAATCCGCACCAATGCGGATGTGCGCCAGATCAGTTATGCCCAGGCTTTAACCGAAGCCATGCGGGATGAAATGAAACGCGACCCGAAGGTGTTTATCATGGGTGAAGATGTGGGTCTTTACGGCGGCGCTTATGGCGCTACTCGTGATTTGATGAAAGAATTCGGCGAGTGGCGCGTGATTGATACACCCATTTCCGAAGCCACCATTGGCGGGGCGGCTGTGGGCGCTGCCATGGCAGGAATGCGCCCGGTAGCTGAAATTATGTACGTCGATTTTACACCCCTGACGATGGATCAAATTGCCAATCAGGGCGCCAAAAATCGTTATATGTTTGGCGGCAAAACATCCGTTCCCATGGTGGTGCGCACCGAAGGCGGCGCCGGGCGAGCCATTGCCGCGCACCATTCGCAAAGCCTGGAATCGCTGTGGACACACTTTCCCGGAATTTACGTGATTATGCCCTCAACGCCTTATGACGCCAAAGGGCTGCTTAAAGCCGCCATCCGCGACGACAACCCGGTGATGTTCATTGAACATAAAATGCTCTATAAAGATAAGGGCCCCGTTCCGGAAGAAGATTACATCATCCCCTTCGGTGTCGCGGATATTAAACGCCCCGGCAAAGACATCACCCTGGTAACTTATTCGCGTATGGTACATACTTCATTGGCTGCCGCTGAGGAATTAAGTAAACAGGGTATCGATGTGGAAGTCATCGATCTGCGTACTCTTAAACCGCTGGATCTAAATACGATCGTGGCTTCGGTTAAAAAGACAGGCCGACTGGTATGCGTCAGCGAAGCCTATGAAAATACCGGGTTTATTAATGAGGTCATGGTGCAGGTCAATGAAGTTGCATTTGATTACCTGGATGCTCCCATGATGCGCGTAGGCGCATTAAATGTGCCCGTTCCGCGCGCCGAGGTGCTTGAAGATCAGGCCATTCCCAATGTTAACCGGGTGATGGAGGCCTGCCGAAAGGTGGTCAGCTAATGGCAACTGAATTTTTTATTCCAAAATTAGGTCAGACGGTTGAACAGGTGGTCCTGGTGAAATGGCTGGTGCCGGATGGCAGCAAAGTTTCGCAGGGACAGGAAATTCTGGAGGTTGAAACCGATAAGGCTGTTTTTCCGGTGGAGGCCAACGGCAAGGGTTATATTCATATTGGTCCGTTTCAGGAAGGCGATGAGGTGCCCGTTTTAACGGTAGTCGCCCTCATCGGCAAAGAGGACGAGTTATTTTCGGCTGCCGCACACCCGGTAAATTCAGGTGAAGATACCGGTGAAACCTCAACCGAGGTTACCCGGCCGGTTTCAGTTTCGGCGCAAAGTCCAATCGTCGCAACAACAGCCCAAACCGCACAAGTATTTGTCTCGCCGCGGGCGCGTAAGTTGGCACGCGAGAAAAATATCGATGTCAATTTTGTCCAACCCAGCGGCGGGGGCGGCATTCGGGTGATTGAACGCGACATTGTGGCGTACTTAAACAGCCAGCCCAAAGCCTCCCCGGTTGCGCTGCGCATGGCTGCCAGCGAGGGCATTGACCTGCGTTCGGTCAGTGGTACGGGACCCGGTGGCAAAATTATGAAGGATGACGTTACGCGTTCGGTATCGACACCACCGCCTACGCTGAGCCCGCTAACCGCTATGCCACAAACTTCACCGGCCGGCGATGTGCTTGAACGGATTCCCTTAAAGGGCGTGCGGGGCATTATTGCCGATCGTATGGGCGCCAGTGTGCATACTACGGCGCGCGTTACGCTGATGATGGAAGTCGACGCCACCGAACTGGTTGCCGTACGTGAACGTTTGAAAAACAAAGTCGCTACCGAATGGGGTTTTGCTCCGGGTTACAATGATTTGCTGGCCGAGATTGTGGCACGTGCCCTGCGAAAATTCCCTTATATGAATGCGCGTCTGGCGAGTGACGCCATTGAAGTTCGGG
>JAJTBH010000306.1 GCA_021287005.1 Anaerolineae bacterium | reverse complement strand
CATACAAAAGTGTTGTCTTTAATAAAAGAGAGTATGTAATCATTTTCACCCGGAGGGAGTAAAAATGACTGAAATATCTGCTTATTCCAAAGAACAACAACTTAAGGGATTAATTGAACAGTTGGATGCCTATATCAGCCAGTATCATGGCGGGTCGGTAGAATTGGTGTCGCTTAAAGATGATCACGTAAAAGTGCATCTTGGCGGCGCATGCCTGGGCTGTCCGCTCTCGGTTAATACATTGCATGGTTGGATTGAAGGCACCATTAAACAATTTTTTCCTGAAATCATCTCCGTTGAGGACGATAAATAAAAAATCCCATACAAAAAAAGTCCGTCCATTTATCAAAACTGGACGGACTTTTTTATTATCGATTATTTTTTACTGCTGCGTCTTTCCCATTCTTGAACAGCGCGCCGGATCAGTTCTTTAACTTCGGCCTGGGGTACCGCCTCAATACCCGGGTAAACGTCTCCCCCCACCTTCACCAGCACACCCTGGTGTCCGTCATCCATCAGGCTGACAGGCGGCAGAGAAGTGTTTGAAAAACGCTGTAACTCTTCCAAAATTTCATCCACCTGTTCGGCAATGGATAATGGTTTTTGTACAATTTTGGGGTCATTTTTGGCCGGTTGAGCTGCGGGCGGAACCTGAGGTTTAACCGTGGAAACATAACGCATTTTTTCTTCGGGGGGTGGCAGCGCAGGCTCTGGCTCAGGTTCATTCACCTCTGTTTTCAGCGGCGGAGGAACATCCATCCCCATAGTCGGGATTTTTTCGGGTTGTTGATAAACGGGGGGTTGCGCTGCCACGGTGCCTGGAGAATTTTTAGCGGCATTTCGTTTTCCAAAATACATTTCCCCCAGGGCGCCAACAATTACGCCCAATAAAAATATAAATGAAAAACCAAAAATCTGAGAAATAATTTCAGACATTTCCACCTCCACAGGCGATTTTAATTAATTGATTCGCGCTGGCAGTTTGGGCAAAAATGAGTTCCGCGTTGACCTACCACCATTCTCTGAATAATGGTTCCACATACCGGGCAGGGCTCACCGTCTTTTTGGTAAACATTAAAGGCATTTTGAAAATCGCCACCCCGGTATACCCAATCGATACTGGCGCCGTTGCGCCGGATGCCCTCATTAAGTACGCTGCGTATGGCAGAAAGCAGCAGAGCGGCTTGATTCAGACTCAAACGGCTGGATAATGTTAATGGGTGTAATTTTGCCTTGAATAAAGCCTCATCCGTATAAATATTGCCCATCCCGGCCAGGAAATGTTGGTCCATCAATAAAGGTTTAAGCTGCCGTTGAAATTTTTGTAACATCTCCCAAAATTGTTCCGGCCTTAAACTTTCATCCAAAGGCTCCGGGCCTAATTCTCCCAGAATCTCCAACGGATCTTGTGTCAACCAGACCCGGCCGAACTTACGCGTATCATTAAAAATCATAGCCGAATTATTCTCAAAAACCAAGGCCAAACGGTCATGCGGCAACAATGGGCTGCCTAAATCCGGGACTTGTTCGGCCACTCTAATATCACCGCTCATCCGCAGATGGATTATCAGTTTTGAATGATCCAGATTAATAACCAAAAATTTGGCACGCCGTTGAATATTTACAATTTGTTGTTCTTTTACATTATCTATAAAAGACACCACATCCGGGCTGGCCAGCGTGCGTGGCCAATAGATATGCGCCGCAGTAATGCGGCGATTCAATATAGAGGCGCCTCCGCGTCCCCCCAGAGCCAGGGCTCGTTTAATCGTTTCAACTTCAGGTAGTTCTGGCATATTAGCTTATTCTTTGAACATTTCACCCACGCTGCGTCCTTCATTGCTGCGTAAGATCACTTCCGCCAGCAAGGGCGCGATGGACATGATTTTCATTTTGTCTTTTAATATCTCAAACTTTTCCGGCGGAATGGGTATGGTATCCGTGGTGATATATTGTTTAACCGGCAAAGCAGCCAATCTTGTTGCGGCGTCACGCGATAAAACCGGGTGCACAAAAACCACATACACATCTCTCGCGCCTGATTCTTTCACCGTTCTGACCGCCTCGGCAATGGAGCCCCCCGTATCAACCTCGTCATCAACCAGAATGACATCCCGGTTGTTAACGTCTCCAATCAGCGTCAAAGCCTTGGCTTTGGCATCATTGGATATGCGTCGTTTTTCAATAAAAGCCAGCGGGACGTTTAAGCGTTCTGCAAAATTCCTGGCTTTTTTGGCAAATCCCAGGTCGACTGAAACAACCACCGGTGACACCATGCTGTCTTTAATCGTGTTCATATGAGCCACCAGCATATAAAAAGTGGAAATTACATCACCCGGAATGGAGAAAAAGCCCTGAATCTGACCGGCATGTAAATCAAAAGTGATATATCGATCTGCCCCGGCCACCTCGATCATATCTGCAATCAAACGCGCCGTGATGGGGATGCGCGGCTGATCTTTTTTATCGGATTTTGCATAACTGAGGTATGGAATCACCGCCGTAACACGTGAAGCCGAATCAAGCCGCAAGGTTTGTAAGGTGATTAACAACTCCATCAGGTTGCGGTGTACCGGTGCAGACGTGGTTTGAATGATATAACAATCCTGGCCGCGTACACTTTTCTTTAACTTAACCAGTAAATTTTCATTGGGGAAGGTTATTACATCATGCTCACAACATGAAATATTAAGGTATTCAGTAACTGCATGAGCCAGGTTGACACTGGCAGTACCGGCATAAATTTTTATATCACCATACCCCATTCGTTCATGTTTCATCACTGCATGTCCGCTCATTCTCTCTTTTCCTTTCTCAATACCACTCAGAAATATCTCCATAAAAATCGATTGTTATTTTTATGGAGATAAGCTTAAGAACCGAGATTATCTGATAACATACTTATTTAAATTATATCAACAAGTATTAACTTTCAAGCGTCAACAATTCTTCAACTGCCCGAACCGGTGAAATTTCCCGGTTGAATACGCGTTGTTTCAGGTTGTGATATTTTTCTTTAGCCGCTCCATTCACCCAGTTATACACTACCCGCTCGCGCAGCAAATTTTCAAATTCAATTTCCAATCGTTGGTGCGAACGTTTTATCCACTCGTCATTATTTTTAATAAAGGTTAAATGGCTCGCCAGGCTGGCAAATAAATCGTCAATACCGGTCCCCTGGTTGGCAATGGTTTTAATCACCGGGGGTCGCCAGCTATTTTGAGCCGGACTGCCGGAAGAATCATCGCGGCTATAAGCGATATCCAGCATTTGTTCCAGAATCCGGTGGGTATGTTCTGCCCCGGATAAATCGGCTTTGTTCACGACCAAAATATCGGCCACTTCCAGAATTCCGGCTTTGCCGGCTTGAATGTCATCTCCCAGGCCGGGGGCTTCCACCACCACTACGCTGTGTGCCAGGTTGGCAATATCAATTTCCGATTGTCCCACCCCGACCGTTTCAATCAAAATCACCTCAAAACCGGCGGCATCCATCGCCGCCACGACCTGTGAGGTTGTCGCCGCAAGGCCGCCCAGCGTGCCGCGCGACGCCATTGACCTGATAAATACCCCCGCGTCGCCGCTTAATTCCCGCATGCGCACCCGATCGCCCAACAAAGCCCCGCCGCTAAACGGGCTGGTCGGGTCAACTGCAACAATACCAACCCGCCGGGCTAGCTGTCCTTGCGGCGGATGGCGATATAATCGTGCCAATTGATTAACCAATGATGATTTACCCGTACCGGGTGCGCCGGTGACGCCAATCAAGTGCGCCCGGCCGCTATGCGGAAAAAGGGCATCCAGCGCCGCCAGAGCCTCTTCATCGCCATTTTCAATACCTGTAATTAATTTTGCCAGGCTTAAACGATTACCCGACAATATCGTTTCACAGAGCATATATCCCTTTAATATTGGTATTTAAACGGCAGCTACAACTGCCTGGCGGATATCTTCAATACATTTGGCAAGCGGGGTTCCCGGCCCATAAACGGCATGCACCCCGGCCGATAACAAAACCGGGATATCCGCTTCAGGCACAATTCCACCCACAAAAACCATCACGTTATTCTGTCCATTTTTTCGCAGCAGTTCCACTACTTTGGGGGCCAGGATCAAGTGGGCTCCTGACAAAATGGATAAACCGACCGCGTCCACATCTTCCTGCAAAGCTGCTTCGGCGATCATTTCCGGTGTCTGGCGCAGACCGGTATAAATCACTTCCATACCGGCATCACGCAGCGCACGCGCGACAACTTTCACACCGCGATCGTGTCCATCCAAACCGGGTTTGGCCATTAAAACTCTGATCTTTTTTTCCGGCATGTTTCTCTCCAGACTGAATAAATGATGACTATCACAATTTCTTAATCATTATACTCTAACAAACTCTCTTCAATCTTCGTATTAATCGCATACCCATTTGAGCTTTTTAATAGCCATTTCCTGTTTTTCAGAATAGTTACCGGTTATTCATTCGCCCGGCTTCGGGTGTTTGCCAATTTTTTGGACTGTACTGTTTTGTTTTACAGGTTGATTATGCATCCCAATGGTGGTAAACTTTTTCCCATATAAAATTCGTACTTTCAGGATAGAAAGATCATGCCCGTAATTTTCCCTTTTAGTGCCATCGTCGGTCAGGAACGCATGCTGCGCGCCCTGGTATTAAACGCAGTTGATACTCGCATCGGTGGTGTGTTAATTCGCGGTGAACGCGGTACGGCCAAATCCACGGCTGCACGTGCGCTGGCCGCTTTGTTACCCAACGTAAAAGCGGTTAAAGACTGTCGTTTTGGCTGTAATCCTGATAATCCCTCCACGTGGTGTACTGAATGTCAGGAGCGTGCTCTGGTTGGCGAAAAACTGCCATTTATTGAACGCCCCACACCTTTTATCAACCTGCCCGTTTCTGCCACCGAAGATCGCGTGGTTGGTACATTGGATATT
>JAJTBH010000305.1 GCA_021287005.1 Anaerolineae bacterium | reverse complement strand
TGATCTGTCTGTTCTTCTCCCTGATTTACCTGCGTCTGACCAGGCGCCCCGATTACCTCACCGGTTTATGAAAGGAGATGACATCAAATGAATCCCGCACATCGCTCGCATTGGAATTCGCGTAAATTCTTTACACGCTTCACCCAATATTTCATTTTAACGGTCATTGTTGTCATCGTTTTGATCCCGATCATTATGTTGGTTTTCGGGACGTTAAAAACACGCGGCGAATTTATGACCCGACCGTATGTGGTTCCCATACCGCCTAATTTTGATAATGTTTCACTGATTCTCAATACACCTTCATTCTGGAGTATGCTTTGGAACAGTATTATTGTTATGCTGGCAACGACTTCCGGCGTGGTCATAATTTGCAGCCTGGCCGCTTTTGTTTTCTCGCGTATCGAATTCCGTTCAAAAAATATGGTCTTTAATCTCTTTACACTGGGGTTAATGTTCCCGATTAATATCGCCATTTTGCCGGTCTATTTTGTATTACGCCAGATAAATTTAATTGATAACCCCTGGGGAGTCATCCTGGTTCAAATCGCCTTCCAACTCTCCGGCAACATCATGATTTTGCGAAATTTCTTCACGGCCGTACCGACAGAACTTCAAGACGCCGCGTATATCGATGGATGCACCATATTCGATTTTTTCTGGCGTATATTACTCCCACTCACCCGTCCGGCGCTCTCTGCCGTGGCAGCGCTGACAATGATAGTCAGTTGGAATGATCTGTTGGTTCCGTTGGTGGTTCTTAACAACGATAAACTCTGGACTCTGCCATTAGGCACCATGCAATTCCAGGGTCAATACGGCATGGATTTATCTCTGGTTTCCGCTTTCGTTGCCCTGTCCGCAATTCCAACCATCGTTTTTTATTTGTTAGCCGAACGACAAATTGTGTCAGGTTTAACGGCCGGATCTATTAAAGGTTAAAAATGGGAAAAGATAAAATTTCACCGCGGCAAATTCCCATGTCTGAATATTGTAATTTTTATTAAATAATATGATTGTTCTATATCCGGTATTGGTTTTTCTCCAGTGAAAAACAATCATGGAACAGGAAATCACATGTCTAAATCTTCACCGGTAAATTCATTCTCAAAATCGGTCTCAAATCTGCTGAACCAGATGACCCTTGATGAAAAACTGGCCCAATTGGGTTCATATTGGATTTACGATTTACAAAGTAATGGTCAACTGGATCAGAAAAAAGTCGAAGAAAAATTACGGCGCGGCATCGGGCAAATTACTCGCACAGGCGGCGCCTCTTGCATGGACCCGCGTGCCGTGGCCAAAACCAACAACGCCATACAACGATTCCTGGTTGAAAATACCCGTTTACGAATCCCGGCCATTGTTCACGAAGAATGCTGTGCAGGCGCCATGATTTTAAGCGGCAGTATGTTTCCGGAAATGATCGGGTTGGCCAGCACATTTCAACCGGAACTGGCCGAACAGATGACCAATGTTATCCGCAAACAATTACGCGCCACAGGCGCCCACCAGGGCCTTGCGCCTGTGTTGGATATCGGTCGGGACCCACGTTGGGGACGCATTGAGGAGACCTTTGGCGAAGATCCCACTCTGGTCAGTCATTTTGGGGTGGCTTACATCCGCGGTTTGCAGGGCAGCAGCCTGAAAGACGGGGTGATGGCCACCGGAAAACATTTTGTCGGTCACAGCATGTCGCAAGGGGGTCTGAATTGCGGACCGGTGCACCTGGGTCCTCACGAATTATGGGATATCTTTTTGGCCCCCTTCCAGGCCGCCATTCGCGATGCCGGGCTGGCCTCCATGATGTGCGCCTATCCGCAGTTGGATGGCGAAGTCGTCGCTGCGTCACGCCGCATATTGACGGATTTATTACGCCAATCGCTGGGATTTGACGGTCTGGTAGTCTCTGATTATCACGCCATCAACATGATTCATAACTATCATTATATGGCGCCGGACAAACAAACAGCCGCCGCCCTGGCATTAAAAGCCGGTGTGGACGTTGAATTACCCGCCATGGATTATTTTGACCAACCGTTAAAAGCAGCCCTTGAAGCCGGTGATATCGGTATCGAGTTTATCGATACGGCCGTTCGTCGTCATTTGCAGAAAAAATTTGAAGTCGGATTGTTTGAGAATCCGTATGTTGACGATAACAGTGTCGTCGAAATTTTTGAAACACCCGCTCAGCGCTCTCTGGCACGCGACCTGGCCGTTAAAAGCATGGTGTTGTTAAAAAATGATGGTTTGCTGCCATTAAAAAAATCGACTCGTACAATTGCCGCCATCGGCCCGAATGCCGATAACGGCCGCAACGTTCTGGGTGATTATTCTCATTCGTCCGTTTTACAATTACTGCAAATTCCGGCTGCCAATGGTTTCCCGGTAATTAATGTCGATGTAAAACAGGTTAAAGAACATGATATTAATATCATCACGGTTCTGGACGGCATAGAAGCCATGATTTCACCCGATACGAGCATTGTTTATGCGCGTGGCTGCGACAATGCGGGCAGTGACACGTCCGGTTTTGCCGAAGCAGTTTCGGCTGCAAAACAATCGGATGTGGTTGTCCTGGTGCTGGGGGATATATCCGGTTTGTCCCCGGTGTGCACCACCGGTGAAACCCGCGACAGCGTGGATCTGCGTTTACCCGGTGTGCAGGAAGAGTTGGCCCAGGCTATCCTTGCCACAGGAAAACCGGTGGTGGCAGTGCTGGTAAATGGGCGTCCTTACGCCCTGCCCTGGCTGCAAGATAAAGCCAACGCCATCCTTGAAGCGTGGTTACCCGGTGAAGAAGGTGGTCAGGCAATTGCCAGCATTCTCTTCGGAGATGTCAATCCGGGTGGAAAACTGCCGCTCACCTTCCCGCGCCATGTCGGTCAGGTACCGGTATTTTATAATTACAAACCATCCGGCATGCGCTCCAACTGGTATGTCGATTATGTCACCGAAAAAGTTACACCTCTTTATCCATTTGGGCACGGCTTAAGTTATACCAATTTCGATTATAGTGATCTTGTAATCGGTGCTTCTAAGGCTGGCGTTGACGAAAATGTGTCCATTTCATTTAAAATCACCAATACCGGTTCGGTAACGGGTGATGAAGTAGTGCAGTTATATGTTAGCGACGAATATGCCTGCATGCCCCGGCCGGTTAAAGAACTTAAAGGATATTTACGGCTCACGCTTACACCGGGCGCCTCTCAACAGGTGACATTTAACCTGCCGGTTAATCAACTGGCATTTTATGATATCGATCTGAATCTCATCCTTGAGCCCGGCAAAATTAAAGTAATGGTGGGAAGTTCCAGTGAAGATATTCGTCTTAATGGCGAATTTGAAATCATTGGCGCCGCAAGAATTCCGGTTAAAGAGCGCGTTTTCGTTTGTCCGGTGCAGGTTAAAACGATCAAAGAATAAATTTTCGTTGGTTTTTTTACGACCATCTTATCTATCCTCCTTGAACCTGTGACTTCTTGGAGTATTTATGCCGCTCAAAGAAGTCACACTTTTATTCCGGGATTAAATCCTTGACAGGCCCTTCAACATATTATACAATAACACAAAGATACAAAGATACAATAATACGATTGGTACAAAAACCATCCTTGTTGTATTTGCGTTTGACGAAAGGGAAGGTCAAAATGAGGAAGAAATTGTTTACCGGATCAGATTCAGAATCCCAGGCAAACGTGGTGGTTAATAAATGGGTTAAAAAGAACCCGGATAACACCCATATCAGTGCCGTTGCGGGAACCGCCTTTGGGATTTGTTTATTTGCCGCCATCATGGGGGCTATTTTTATGGACAACAAAGTGTCTGATCTAGTAATAGGTTTTGATGTATTGGGTCTGACAGTCATTGGAACTTATCTGCTTTTTGCCATTAAAGTTGCTCAACAATGGGAAAAAGCCATTGTTCTTCGTCTGGGAAAATTTCATAGTTTACAGGGTCCTGGGCTGTTCTGGATTTTACCGATCATTGATCTAACTCCCACATGGATCGATCATCGGGTTATGGTCAGCCCTTTTAATGCAGAAAAAACTCTGACCAAAGATACGGTTCCGGTGGATGTTGACGCGGTTTTATTCTGGATTGTCTGGGACGCTCAGAAAGCTGCCCTGGAGGTTGAAGATTACCGCGCCGCCATTACCTGGGCCGCCCAAACCGCCCTGCGCGAAGTCATCGGGCAGATGCCGTTAGCCGACATTCTGGTTGGCCGCGCCAATATGGATGCCGAACTGCAACGAATTATTGATGAACGCACAACACCCTGGGGTATCTCCGTCCAATCGGTTGAAATTCGGGATGTGATTATTCCGCAGGCGCTGGAAGATGCCATGAGCCGCCAGGCGCAGGCCGAACGCGAAAGACAGGCGCGCGTAATTCTGGGTGAATCGGAAGAACAAATCGCCCATAGTTTTTCACAGGCTTCACAGGCCTACGTGAATAACCCGACCGCTCTGCACCTGCGCGCGATGAACATGCTTTTTGAAGGATTAAAAGAAAAAGGCGCCCTGGTGATTGTGACCTCGAGCGCAGTGGATACCATGAACCTGGGCGGTATTGCCGGTCTGACCACCCTGGGTCAACAACAATTAAAGTCTCAAGAAAATAATAACCTATCGTTATAAAATGCATCAATCAAAACCGGAAGGCCAATTCGTTTAACCTTCCGGTTTTTTATTTAAATCGGCTTCAGATTTGAAAGATAAAATGCGTTTTAACAGAATGCAGGCTGTTTCATCCATGTCAGCGCCGGCAATTGAAATCACCTCTATAGATGAACCGGTTGAGTTCATCGAAATAAATTTGCCGACATATTCCGGCCGTACAATTACCAGCGCCATTTGATATAAACCGGCTTTAAGTAGCTGGAAGGCCGATTGTAACCCTAATCCACGCTCAAACTCCAATGGACCCAGTTCGTCAATCACCAGCAAGTCGGTCGGGTATGCCCGGCTTAAACACTGATTCTGCCAGACCAGTGCGTCTGTCTCGAAGTTCCAG
>JAJTBH010000304.1 GCA_021287005.1 Anaerolineae bacterium | reverse complement strand
TGTGGGCATTGTGGGCAAATCGGGCGCCGGGAAAACGACTCTGGTTAATTTAATGACGGCCATTGACCATATCTCATCCGGCGACATCATTGTTGGGGGCACATCGATAACTTCCTTAAACGAAAATCAGGCTTCGGTCTGGCGTGGAAGAAATTTTGGAATCATTTACCAATCCTTCCGGCTCATGCCCACACTCTCCCTGTTGGATAACGTTATGCTGCCCATCGATCTCTGTGGGAAATATAGCATGGCTGAAAGCCGCGAGCTTGCCATGCAATTACTCAGAGCGGTTGAGTTGGAAGAGCATGTCAACAAACTGCCAACTGCCATTTCCGGCGGCCAGCAGCAACGGGTTGCCATTGCCCGCGCCCTGGCCAATGACCCACCCATCATTGTTGCCGATGAGCCCACCGGCCGGTTGGATTCAAGCACATCTGAAATCGTTTATCGCATTTTCGAACAACTTGCGCACCAGGGTAAACTGGTGATAATGGTTTCTCACGATCTGTCCATCGTCAGCCGGCTCAAACGCCGCATTGATCTGGTGGATGGTCAAATTGCCTTTGATTCTGGAAACACGAACCCATGTTAAACTGGCTCAGACCACGCTGGCAGAAAGTCTTTTCAGACCTGTGGAGCAACAAGGTGCGTTCGGCCCTGGTGATTGCTTCGGTTGCCATCGGCGTTTTTGCAGTCGGGATGATTATTTCCGTTCATGGTTATTTAAGCACGGACATGCGCAGCAGTTACGAACAAATATCCCCGGCTCAAGTTAATGTCTTTGCCCCCAATTTTGATCCGGATTTTGTCGATACGATTAAACGGATGCCTGAAATAGAAGATGCCGAAGTTGCCCGCACCTTTACGCTGCGTCTGCATGTGCCGCCCGATAAAAACAACGGCGCCGACAGTTGGATTACCATCCGGCTTAAGGCTGTTCCCAACTTCCAGAAAATGAATATCAACAAGGTAAAACTTCTCTCTGGCCAGTGGCCGCCCAGGGATAAAGAAATTGTCTTCGATCAGCACAAATATATCGATGCGCAGACAAAAATTGGCGAGAAGGTGGAAATAAAATTACCCGATGGGAAAATTAAACACATGCCGGTGGTCGGCCTGATCCAGGATGAATCGATCGGCGTCACCGGCAGCGGCGGATATTTTACGGCCGATTTGCAGGGCTATGTCACTTTTGACACTTTAACATGGCTGCAACAACCCGAGCAGGCCAATTTGTTATATGTCCGGGTCAATGGCGATAACAATAACGAGAGCCACATTTTTGATGTCGCCCGCCTGGTCAGCAAAAAATTCGAAGATAATAACACCCCCATTAATTATTTTTATGTCAGGGCCAATAATGACCACCCCAATGCCATCTATGTGAACGCCATGAGCGGCACGCTTTTTATCCTTGGCTTTCTGGTGGTTTTCTTAAGCGGATTTTTGATTACCAATACGCTTTCAGCGTTGTTAAACCAACAGATGGAACAAATCGGCATTATTAAAACCCTGGGCGGTCGTAACATACAGATCATGGTTATTTATATGATCCTGATTCTGGTTTACAGCCTGATTGCCCTGGCGCTTGCCCTGCCACTGTCGCTTACCGCCTGCTTTTTTTTCTGGCCGCCGAAGTTAATTTTCAACCCCAGGGATTTCGTGAAGTGCCGCTCTCCATTATCATGCAAATCATCATCGCCTTGCTGGTGCCGCAGGTGGCCGGTTTTTTCCCCATTCTGCGCGGTTCATTAATCACCGTACAGGAAGCCATGAACGGCGCGCAGCAAAGCGAAAAAAAACAGCACAAATCCGCCCTGGAAAAATTCAGCAACAGGTTTCAGGGAATATCCCGCCCGATTTTAATTTCCTTACGAAACACTTTTCGGCGGAAATCGCGCCTGGCCTTAACTTTAATCACGCTCACCCTGGGAGGGGCTATTTTTATCGCCACCTTTAATGTTCAATCTTCCATGAATACGTTTATCAACCAGTTAAGCAAATATTTTGCCGCCGATGTAACTCTCAATTTTGAACAACCCTACCATATTGAAAAAATCGAAAAGGCTTTGCAAGAAATTATGCTTTCGGGGGATAAACCGGGCGAAAGTGTCAGCTTATTGGCTCCGCCGGCCGATAGTAAAATGGTCGAACCGGTTATGCTTGAAGGGCGCTGGCTGGTGCCCGGAGATGAAAACGCCATTGTGGTTAACGAAAATTTTAAAGGACGTTTTCCCGATTTAAAAGTTGGTGACAGCCTGCGTTTACGCGTTTACGGCAAAAAAATTGATTGGAAGATTATCGGCTTTTTTCAATTTGCTGGCAAAAGCAGCGGATTAATGGGGTATGCCAGTTATGATTATCTTGCCTCGGTCACGCACAGCGAAATGAAAGCCACTTCTTATCGCATATCTTCCAGTCAAAAAAACCTGTCCCTCCTCCAACAAAAAGAACAGGGACAGGCTTTGGAAGCCTTTTTTAATAACATGGGGTACCGGGTCAGTGACGTCAGCGCCGGACAATCATTGTTGGAATCGGCCACCAGTGGTTTAAATGTTTTAATCATATTTTTATTAATTATGGCCATGCTGGCAGCTATCGTGGGATCCATTGGCCTGACCGGCACCTTAAGCATGAACGTCCTGGACCGCACGCGCGAAATTGCCGTGATGCGCGCCATTGGCGCATCGGATCATGAAGTGATGCGATTGGTATTGGTGGAAGGTTTGTTAATCGGCTTGATCAGTTGGGTTTTAGGCGCATTACTGGCTTTTCCCATCAGCGAAGTGCTTTGGAATGTGATCTGCAGCGCCCTTTTTGATACGGTTTCCAAATCGACATTTAACATCACCGGTTTCGTTTTATGGATGATCGTTGAACTGGTTTTGTCTGTTTTAGCCAGTCTGATTCCGGCGCGCAGCGCGGCCAGCCTGACCATCCGTGAAGCGTTGGCTTACGAATAATCAATCTTGCGGCGCCTGGCTCCAGGCAGCCATATCCCGATCAAGCTCACTTAAAGACAACAATCTGATCACACTGGCAGACCAGTTTTCACCGCCGGGCAGATTCTGGTTTAACTCCTCTGCATAATTTAATGCAGAGGCAGCCCAGCCGCTGCGCGAAAAAACCACAAACTCTACATTCCAATGACAATTTTTTGGAATAATTTTATCGGCTTTTTCAATCAAATCAACAATCACCTTGCGTTCCAATGGCAGGGCCATCCATTTACATTCTCCCAACAGCAAACGACGTTCAGCCCGGTTAAAACCAACCACATCCACCTGCGCGCTGGTGTTCCAGGCGCTGCCGCAGCGGTCCACCATAAAAGGTACACCTCCGTCGCGTAATCCTCCCATTAACACCCACTGCCGGCAGAGTTCCTCCCAGGTGTTGGCTCCCACAAAATCAACCATGCTTCTTTCAATTTCACGGTAAGCCTGTTCTTGAATACCCATAACCAGTTGTTCCTGGCGTGTTGAAATAAATCGGTAATAAAAGCGCAGGTAAGGGTCGGTAACATGATGCCGGCCTGAACGGCTGCCGGGATCGTCAAAAACCGAAACCCGGCGCTCGACAAAACCGGCCGTATTTAACACACTCAGATATTTGGGTACGTGCACATTGGATAGGCCGGTATATACCTCAATTTCTTTGGGGGTGCGTGCGCCGCGGGCTATGGCCTCCAGAATGGAAATATAATTATGCGGTTCGCTGATAAAATCGTGCAAAAGCAGGCGCGGTTCGGCCTGCATCAGGTTATTGGGCGTTAACAACATTTCCTTGATATTTTGCGCCAGCGATTTTCGCCGGTTTATTCGTTCCCAATAAGCCGGAATGCCGCCAAAGATAGCATACAGGTGCACACGTTCTTCCGGGGTAAAATCGGAAAAATATTGCTGCATCACCCCATACGGAAGGGGTTGTAGATATATCTGGGCTGTGGCGCGGCCATATAAAGGCGCCTGGTAAGATAAAAACTCGCGTTTCATCATGCCCATGTGCGAACCGGATAACGCCAGGAATATTTGCGTCTGTTTCAGGTGGTGATCCCAAAGGTTTTGCATAATGGCGGCAAAACCGGGTTCCACTTCAAGCAGATAGGTAAATTCGTCTATAAAAATGACCAATCGTTCGTTGGCCGCCAACTGTGCCGCCTGCTCCCAGGCCTGCTGCCAGGATGCATATGAAAAATCATCCGGGGCCGGAACGGCGGGGTTGGCGAAATTGTAAAGCGCCTGAGAAAATGAACGTAATTGAGCCCGTGAAGAGGTCGGTTCAGCTACCCAGTAAAAACCGCGATTATTATTCGTTTTTAACCAATGGGTTAATAAGGTCGTTTTTCCCACGCGCCGGCGGCCATAAAGAATCAAGAACTGCGCCTGGTCTGATGACCAGAGCCGGTCCAGGAGGGATAATTCTGCGTTTCGGCCAATTAATTCGAAATTCATTATTTACACTTTCGAGTATTATACTTCAAAGTGTAAATAATTCAATAGTAACGTTTATTGGGTTAATTATTTACCCAAAAATTGAAGACTCGCGGCATCAAAAAAACCTTCCGCCTGCCCCGTATCCGAGGCGCGATATTGGCCGCATAAGCCCAAAACGCCATTTAAATTTTCCGGCAGCAGGGCACCATCGATAAATACCCACATCCAGCGTTTTGTTTTAAGATCCACAGCCTCAAAGATGGTGGTCGGAGCGACAATATCCTGAAATTCGCTGACCCATTCCATATATGGCATACTGTGGATATAACCGGTGTAACGTCCCTGATGATAATCGGGCAGCCAATCGAGGAAAAAATCGCCTTCTTCATGAACATTTATATATGAACCGGGTGTGTAATAGACATAAGCCGCTTCACGGCCTGATTCACATTGAATCGCCTGATAACTGGCCGGTTGGCTGGTCCAGCGCACCAAAACAGGTATGATGGTGATAGAAACCATCATCAAAACCGAAAAGAGCGGACTAATATCCCAATCGGGAATATCGGAAACAGGCCGGTCCA
>JAJTBH010000303.1 GCA_021287005.1 Anaerolineae bacterium | reverse complement strand
CCTGGTGGCTGTCATTCCCAACATTCCCCGCTCCGAAGTTCCCTATGGTGTGGATGATAAGGAAAACCCGGTAATCAAGGTCTTCCGTGAACCCAAAACTTTTGATTTTACCCCCCAGCCGCACTGGGACCTGGGGCCCAAACTGGGCATCATCAACTTTGAACAGGGCACCAAAATCACCGGTTCCCGTTTTTACGTGCTTAACGGCGCCGGTGCGCGCCTCCAGCGCGCCATCATTGCCTGGATGCTCGACCTGCATATCCGCCAGGGCTATGAAGAAAAATACACGCCTTTTATGGTCAAAGGGGATACCCTTTTTGCCTCCGGCCAACTGCCCAAGTTTGCCGAAAATCTGTAGCATGATATTGAAGAAGATTTCTGGATGGTGCCGACTGCCGAAGTTCCCCTGACCGGCATTCACATGGGAGACGTGATCGAAGCGAACAGTCTGCCCATGCGTTACACCGCCTACACACCCTGCTTCCGCCGTGAAAAAATGAGCGCCGGGCGCGATGTGCGTGGAATTAAACGCGGCCACCAGTTTGACAAAGTGGAAATGTATATTTACGCAGAACCCGAAAATTCAATGGCCGAACTTGAAAAAATGCTCAAGGACGCCGGTGAAACCTGCGATTTACTCGGTCTGCCTTACCGCATCATTCAGCAGTGCAGCGGCGACCTGGGTTTTAACAGCATGATCTCTTATGATTTTGAAGTTTTCGCCCCGGGCTGCGGTGAATGGTTGGAAGTATCTTCCGTCTCCAACGTGGGTGATTTTCAGGCGCGCCGCGCCAACATTAAATATCGCCCCGCCGATGGCAAAGCGCGTTTCCTGCACACGCTTAACGGCTCCGGTCTGGGTCTGCCGCGCACGCTCATTGCCGTGCTTGAAAACTACCAGCAGGCTGACGGTTCGGTGATCGTGCCCGAAGTGCTGCGCCCCTGGATGGGCGGCATCGACGTGATTAAACCCGCCTGATGATGGACAGCGCTTTACTGCTCGCACTGCAAATATTTGTTATCCTGTTGATGCTGATCGGGATGGCCACTCTGGTTTTCCCGGTGCTGCCGGGATTAACTGTCATCTGGGGCGCTACCCTGCTTTATGTGCTGATTGTCGGCTTTAACCTGCCAGGTATCATCATCCTGGTGATTTCAACCATGCTCATGCTGGTGGGTAATGTGGTTGACAATGTCATCATCGGCGCCCATGTGCGCCAGAGCGGCGCAAGCTGGCTGACGGTTAGTCTGGCGCTGCTGGCAGGTCTGATTGGCACTTTTGTTTTTCCCCCGTTGGGTGGTTTGTTGGCTGCCCTGCTGGTTATCTTTTTGGTGGAAGTCATTCGTCTGCGCGATTGGCGGAAAGCGCTTGAATCGGCGCGCAGTATGATCATGGGTATGGGCTGGTCCACATTGGTACGCCTGGGAATTGGAACCGTAATGATTTTTCTGTGGATCGTCTGGGCGTTTTTTATTAAATAAAATCCGTCCCTTTCCAAGGAGCATAAATATGTCAACGAATTCCGCTTTTGATCTCTCCGGTAAGGTTGCTCTGGTTACGGCCTCGAGCCGTGGCATTGGCAGCGCTTGCGCTCTGGCTCTGGCCCGCGCCGGCGCCGATATCGTGCTCGGTCAGCGAGTTAAGAACAACGACAGTGACCTGGAGCGGGAAATTTCTGCTCTGGGACGCCGGGTTTTACCCGTCCAGATGGACGTGGCTTCGCTGGATCAGATTAACAATGCCGTTGAAGAAGCCTTTGGTTATTTTAAACGCATTGATATCCTGGTTAATAATGCCGGTATTGGGGCGCCCAACCCGGCCGAAAAAGTCACCGAAAAAGATTTTGACGATACGCTGGCGGTGAACCTGAAAGGCACTTTTTTCACCTGCCAGGCAGTCGGGAAAATCATGATATCACAGCGTGAAGGGCGAATCATTAACATCGGTTCGCAAGCCGGCACGGTTGCGTTGCCCACCGAATCGATCTACTGCATGAGCAAAGCCGCCATAGCCCACCTGACCAAATGTCTGGCATTGGAATGGGCGCCTTATAACATCAATGTTAACGCCGTGGCGCCAACTTTTATTAAAACGCCCGGCACTCGCAAATGGCTGGATGACGCTGATTTTCACCAGTCGGTAATAAACCGCATCCCTCTGGGGCGTGTGGGTGATCCGCTGGAAGTGGCCGAGCCGGTTGTATTCCTGGCCTCTCCGGCTGCCGCCCTGATTACCGGGGCCACCCTGATGATTGATGGCGGTTGGACCATCCAATAAAAAAACATCCCTCCGTATGATGAAACATGCGGGGGGATTTGCTATTTACTTTTTTCAACCATTATCCTGCCAGGAGTCGTTTAAGCACGACATCCAGAATCAGGCCCAACATAAAATACAAGCCATAAGACCGTGTATGCGTGAAGGATGCCGCCGAAAACCATAAAGGCCAGACGCCTTCCTGTAAATCATCCGGTTTTTCATTGGGGCGCGGTTTTGAATAAATTTTCCAGATACGTGGGATGGCCGGTAAAGCAAGCAGAACCATTAAAACCATCGGTGTAAAATAACCGCTCATCACCAGGTAAAAAGGCAGCAGATACATTAATACAAACATGGCGCGCACCACCCAACGCCCGGCTTTTTCACCAATTACCACCGGCAGAGTGTAAATCTTTTTGGCCCTGTCTTGTTCCAGTTTATCAATGTGTTTGCCAAAAATAACTGCTGTGGCACCCAGGCCGTAAGGCAGGCTGGCCAGCGCCACTTGTGCCAGAATATTCCAGTCACTGATTCCGGTGGAAACATAATAAGTGCCCACTACCATTAACGGCCCCCAGATGAGCAGCACAGCCGCTTCGCCCAGGGCAATATATTTCAGGGGAAAAGTGTAAAACAACACAAAAAAGATGCCAAACAGCATCAACAGCAGAGCCGGCAGGCCGCCAAACAGTACCAACGGAATGCCCGCCGCGACAGCCACGATACCGGTGATACTGATATAAATCAATAATTCACGCTGGCTCATCAACCCCTGTTGCACCGGTTGCGGGCCGTAAAGGGTACGGTAATAATTATTCTGATCCACACCACGCTTAAAATCGGTCAGATCGTTGACCATATTGTTGGTGGCATGCGCCAAAACCAGGCCCAAGGCCGCCAGCAGCCAGCGCCCCCAACTGAAGGCATCCGGCGCATCGCGAAAAGCCAGCAAACCGCCAATAGCCGCCGATGTAAAGGTCATAATAATTACCGCAGATCGTGTGGCTACCAACCAGCGTGAAATCAAATCCAGTTTGATCCATTCCTCTTTTGAAATGCGCGGGATGATGCGCAGTGCTTTAACCCACATACTCGTATTCATAAAACTTCCTTTTCGGTTTTTATCATGGTTCTACCGGTATAATTATGATAATTTATATATTATTTATCTATTTTACTGCAAATAAAAATGAATTTCAACTTCAGTTTATATACTGAAGCAAAAAAAGTAAAATTTTATCCAACGGTAGAGCCGGTTGATAGGGGCACTTAATACCCTGTCAGGAACTTACACCTTGTGAAAACCCGATTATTCAAAAATATCCCCATTTTTTCGGGTGATTTTTTATCCTTGCCCAAACAAATCCATCTGCCGTATGTTGACCGGTTGGCTGGCTTCAAGCTCTTTCCAAACCGGCAGCACCAACCAGCCTTCCTGCATGTCTCCAATCCGGCTGATTAAATGCGGACGGTTCACCAGGCGCCAGGCCAAAAAGGCACAGGCCAATGCATCCAATTGCGCCGGGGTAAACAGCATTTGTGATGGCAAATTACCCTGTAATACGCGGCTGCGGGTAATTTCTTCAAAATAATTCATCGGATCAATCAGTTGTAAACCATGATCGTATAACAATAAATGACGCTGCAAACGACCTTCCAACGACCGGGTCGCTAATAAGGGTTTGGTTAACAAACTCCTGAATATACTTTCCGAATGAGTTTCCACCATCTGGCGGGGTTCCGCCGCCGCAGTATCCATGACAAAACCGGCAGATTGAAGATTGTCATACAACATAAAACCGGTTTTCATCCACTGGGGGCATTCGTCAAGATGCGCCGGTGTGGCATATATTTTTACACCCTGACGGCGTAATAAAACCTCACATTGACGCATATCAAGGCCCCGCCGCTGCGGCCGGCCCCGGTTTGAGGCACGCGCTTCCGGCTCCACCAGATGCGCCGCACCGTTATTTGGGCGCCTGGGTAAATCTAGCGCAACTACCGCCTCAGCTTGTTCGGTACAAAATGCAACCGCTTCGTCCAGTTTACCTTCAGCATTGGCAATTAGCCGCATTCCGTGATCCAGCATTACCATCGTAAAAATGGGCGCCGGTGATAATAAACTGATGCCGATGAAGACTGTTTTTGTGTTTATCATGTTAATAAAAGTTTAGCCCATATCCGGATGGAATGCAAATACTATCGCGGGATAATTTCATTTGTTTTAATTAAAAAGCTCTTGAGGAATCTAACCTTGCCCTTAATCTCAGCCTATGCTAGACTCAACATATGGATCCGGCCGAATCAGAAAATAATATGTTTCAGGCGGCCCTTGAGGCTGTTGATCAAAAAGACGTTGAACGCGCCCGAGATTTATTTACCCGCCTGATTAAACAAAATCCCAATAAAGCCGAATATTGGGTGTGGTTGAGCTCGCTTGTTCCCACTGCAAAAGAAAAAACTTATTGCCTGCAAGAAGCCTTGCGTATTGACCCCAAAAGTTATATCACACGGCGTGGCCTGGCCTTGCAAGGAGTTTTGCCGCCGGATGAAAAAAAGATTATTTCTTTAAAACACCAGCACCGCAACTGGAATTCCCAATTTCGCACACCCGGTTTATTTGAACGACTGGTACTCATCCCTACCTGGGCACAGGCCAGCGCTGTTGCTTCATTATTGATCGGATTGTTAATCGTTGGCTGGGTGGCCTATTTCAGCATTCCCGGTTTGGGCGGTGGCAACCGGAACCGTTTGATC
>JAJTBH010000302.1 GCA_021287005.1 Anaerolineae bacterium | reverse complement strand
CTCATCCACCTTGCGGTCCAGTGCGTTCTTTTTCTGGTCCTTAAGGGCTTGCAGCTTTCTCTGGCTTTCTTTAGCCTGAACAGACTTTTGCATGAATTGCATAATATTGACGCAACCGACTCTGGGTTCTTGAGCTACGCACACGCTCGCGGCCGCAAACACCACGATCATTGAAAGCCCAAGAATTCGCACGTGCCTTTTCATCCTCATACTCCTTTGTTTTTCGCCGAGCCTCATGCCCCGGCTTGAATATTCTCAGGGATGCCTGCTGAATCAGAATAGTTGTCCCATGGCAAACGCGAACGCGCCCAGCAATATGGAGAGCGTTCGTTATCGCATCTGGATTTGTTTATTCAAGAAAATCAAGTGAATCCCTTATGAGAAATCGCTCGCAATTGATTCTGAGTCTGATTATTTTTGATATCGTCGTCCTGGCCGGCCTGGGAATCTGGTATTTTGTTATTCCACAGACTCAACCGGTCGCTTTTGACGCTCAACATGCTTACCGGGATGCCGAATACCAGCTTTCATTGGGTGCCCGCACGCCGGGCAGTGAGGCGCATGCCAAACTGCGCGCCTGGATCAAATCCGAATTGGAACAGGCCGGTTGGTCGGTTTCGGAACAAAAATCCGAGCGGATGGGCCACCCCATTTATAACATTACCGCCAGCCGTGGCACAGGATCGCCATTAATTTTACTGGGGGCGCATTATGATACACGTTTGAAAGCCGATAACGACCCCGATGCAGGCCTGCAAAACCAGCCGGTACCGGGCGCTAATGACGGCGCTTCCGGGGTCTCCGTCCTGCTTGAACTGGCTCGATCTTTACCCAAAGATTTAAACAAAGAAGTCTGGTTGGTCTTTTTTGACGCCGAAGACCAGGGCAATTTTCAGGGCTGGGACTGGATTCTTGGGTCGCGCGTTTATGCCGAGACTCTCCCCAAAACGCCGCAAGCGGTTGTTATCGTGGATATGATCGGCGACAGCGACCTTAACATCTATTATGAAAAAAACAGCAACCCGGCTGTTATGCAGGAAATCTGGAAATATGCCGCCAACGCCGGTTTTAACAAACAGTTTATTCCCACCTACCGTTTCAGCATGGAAGATGATCATACCCCTTTCCTGGAAAAAGGCATTCCGGCGGTTGACATGATTGATTTTGATTACCCCTACTGGCACACCACACACGATACCATCGATAAAATCTCTGCCGAAAGTCTCAATGCAGTCGGGCTTACACTTTATCAGTGGTTAATTAATACACAAGGTAATTGGCAAAATTAGCGGGCTGGCGTAAACTATTATTATGGCAGTTACCCGCGAAATCGTTTTATTAACCATTATTAAAAAAGACTGGCTGGACCACGCCCTCTTAACGCTGGGTAATGAGCGTGAGTTTAAAGAGGAATTAGGCTACCAGTTGGAACATTTTTGGGTTTTATTTGAACAGGCCATTGAAACCCGTGATGCCACCTGCCTCGACCCGCTTTTATACACCTGGGGGCAATCGCTTACGCAATCCGATCTGCAAAGCGATAACAGCCATCTGGCGCAGTTTATCAGTCAGTTATTAATGCTGACCCACGAAACCATCTGCCGGGCCTTTTCACCCCTTGAAGTGATGCAACTCACCACCGCCTACCTGCCCGTTTTTTCTTACGCGCTCCAAAAAGCAGCCGATTTTGAGGCGCGTAATAAAATGGATTTCGCTGCCGAACATCTGCGCGAAGTCCAGCTAAACATGGAACGTCTCGATAAAAGTAAATCCGATTTTATTGCGGTGGCGGCTCACGAATTAAAAACACCCCTGACCCTCATTCAGGGTTACGCCGCCATGCTTCAGGATACCCTCAAAAAACAACCCGGTAACCAGAATAACCAGCTATTGCTGGAAGGAATTCATAAAGGAGCCAACCGGCTGCATCTGATTATTGATGATATGATCGACGTATCTTTGATCGATAATAATCTGTTGCAGCTCAACTTTCAGCCCATCTGGATTGACCGGATTTTTGAAACGCTGATTATTGAACTGCAACCGGCCATTAATGAACGCCTGCAGAGCGTGAGTATCCAGTCCTTCGATGGGTCACATGAATCAATGTTTGGCGACCCCGAACGTCTAATGCAGGTTTTTCGCCACCTGCTGACCAATGCCATTAAATTCACCCCCGATGGCGGCAGCATTACTGTCACGGGACGTAAATTACCGGGCTTTATCGAAATCATCATCAGTGACACTGGCATTGGCATTGATCTGGAAGAACAGGCTTTTATTTTTGAAAAATTTCACCGTGTGGGCAACCCCATATTACATTCCACCAGCAAGATTCGCTTTAAAGGCGGAGGCCCCGGTTTGGGCTTGCATATTGCCAAAGGTGTCATTGAAGCGCATGGCGGCTCCATCTGGGTGGAATCAGCCGGTTATGATGAAAACAAACTGCCCGGTACCACTTTCCATGTCATGTTGCCCATTAGAAAAGAGTCAAACGACCCTAAAATGGACAAATTATTTGGTACAATCAGCAATATATAATGCCCGCAATTGCCAATTGGGCTTTCTTCATCTTTATGGATAAAAGTGCAATTAATGACCGTTTCGGGCTAACATCCAATCAAGAGGATCGAGTTAGATAATGGAAGCACACCCAATTCACTTTAAACCTGCCGACAGAATTGCAGATTTTAAACCGTATTTTTTTGCCACGCTTAACCTGCGCATCAAAGAATTAAAAGCCAAAAACATCGATGTCATTCGTCTGGATATGGGGTCTCCCGACATGCCCCCGGCCGATTTCATCGTTGACACACTGGTTTCATCAGCCCGCAAGGATAATACGCATGGATATGCAGAAGCCGGCGGTATTCCGGCCTTTCGCAAGGCAGCGGCCGATTATTACCAGCGCCGTTTTGGTGTGAGCTTTGACCCGCAAAAAGAAGTATTGGGATTGATTGGATCCAAGGAAGGTTTATTTAACCTCTGCCAGTCCATTTTAAACCCCGGCGATATCGCCCTCATTCCCGATCCGGCATATCCCGTTTATGAAGCCGGTGTAAAAATTGCCGGCGCTTCCATTTACCGCCTGCCTTTACTGGAGAAAAATGACTTTTTACCCGACCTGGATCTTATTCCGGGTGATATTCTCCAAAAAGCAAAAATATTGTTTATTAATTATCCCAACAATCCCACCGGCGCTCCCGCTTCATTAAGTTTCTTTGAAAAGGTGGTCGAGTTTGGTCGCCGCCACCACATTTTAATCGCACACGATGCCCCCTATGTCGACACCTGTTACGACGGTTATAATGCGCCCAGCATCATGCAGGTTGAAGGTGCTCGTGAGGTTGCCATTGAGTTTAACTCGCTGGCCAAATCTTATAATATGGGTGGCTGGCGCCTGGGTATGGCAGTTGGAAATGCCGATGTTTTAAAATACCTTTATACCTACAAAAGCCAGCTTGATAATTCACATTTTACCCCCATCATGGAAGCCGGCGTCACCGCCTTGACCGGCGATCAAGATTGGTTGGAAGAACGTAACGGCATCTATCAGCAGCGTCGTAATATCGTGCTTAAAGGGCTGCGTGAGGTCGGTTTCACGGCCAAAACGCCCCCGGCGACCATTTATGTTTGGGCGCGCCTGCCCGAAGGCGAAAACGACAGTGTTGCCTTCTGTAACCGAATGCTCGAGGAAATTGCCGTATCCACCACACCCGGCGCCATTTATGGCGAACATGGTGAAGGTTACCTGCGTATCTCCCTGGGTACCCCCACGCCGCGCGTGGATGAAGCCATGCAGCGTGTGGTCAACTGGCTTAAACAATAATTACAGGTCGTATGGCAAAAAAACAACCGGAACCCACCCGTCCACCGCGTGAACGCGCCTTTCTGGTGGGTGTTGAAATACGCGGCACACCCTCTTTACTTACATTGGATGATTCGCTGGCCGAGTTAAGCCTGCTGGCCGACACGGCCGGTCTGGATTGTGTGGGTGAAACCACGCAGAAACTCGACCAGCCTTATGCCGAAACCTATATCGGCAGCGGTAAAATCGAAGAGATTCGCGCCCTGGTTGAAGAAACTCAGGCCGACGTTATCGTCTTTGATAATGAACTTTCCCCGCGCCACCAGCGTGAACTGGAAGAAAAATTCGAAAAAATTCGGGTACTGGATCGGACCGCTTTAATTCTGGATATCTTCGCTCAGCATGCCAACACCCGTGAAGGTATTTTGCAGGTGGAACTGGCCCAATATGAATATTATCTACCCCGCCTGACACGCGCCTGGACGCATCTGGCGCGCCAGGCTGGCGGCGGCGGTGGCCGCACCGGCTCGAGCGGGGGTGTTGGTCTGCGTGGCCCGGGTGAAACCCAGTTGGAAGTGGACCGCCGCGAAATTCGCCATAAAATCTCAAATTTGAAGGGCGAACTGGAAAAGGTGCGTGCGCATCGTATGCGTCACCGCATGCAGCGCAAACGCACCCGCATCCCCATTATTGCCCTGGTAGGTTACACCAACGCCGGTAAATCCACGTTGTTAAACCGTCTTTCCAAAGCCGATATTTACGTGGCCGACCAGTTATTTGCCACGCTTGATCCCACCACTCGCCGCATCAAACTGCCCCGCGGGCATGCTGCCCTTTTAACCGATACGGTTGGTTTCATTCAAAAATTGCCCACCCAGCTCGTGGCTGCCTTCCGTGCCACATTGGAAGAAATCTCAGAAGCCGATTTATTAATTCACGTGGTAGATGGCACCCACCCCAATGCGCTGGCACAGTGGCAGGCAGTAAATAATACGTTGACCGAAATTGAAGCCAGTGATATTCCCGTGGTGACCGCCATTAACAAAATGGATCGGGTATCTCCCCAGGCGCGTTTTTTCCCGCCCGAATTTGACGATGCCATTCCGGTTTCCGCCTTAAAAGGTGAAGGTATTGATGAATTGTTGGATGTGATTGAAGCACACCTCTTTGAGACCTTCACCCCCGTCAGTGTACACCTGCCTTACCAACAGGGCAACCTGATTTC
>JAJTBH010000301.1 GCA_021287005.1 Anaerolineae bacterium | reverse complement strand
CACCGGGTGATCTGTTGAGCCTTTTCCTCATCGGGGTTAACCACGCTGATGCTCTTTGACAGGTATTTTTGTTGTTGGTCGTCGTATAAAGCCAGTTGCAGCGTTTCGGGACGTTGGTTAAGTTTGATATTAAGGCAGTGATTAACATCGTCCGGCGCAAAAACTTTGGTCGCTTTAATTTCAATCGAGCCGGTGGCAACCTGTTTTCCCAATTCAACCTGTTTGATATATTCATTAAAAGTAAGACTGTTAATCTGGGCGGTTGAAGGCAGCGCCAGAGCCTGCACCGGCAAACGAGCCGGCAGAGATTTTTCCAAATCCTGCGCCAGTTTAACCAGACCATCCAGCGGGGCCTCGCCGCCTGTAATCAAATAGGCGCTTAAATGTACCTGCACATTACCTTTGGTGAAATCGAGCACGGTTGTATCTGTGCCATCCGCCGCCTGATAAGCAATGGCCTGATCGCCAATCTTGGGTATTTCCAATGCAGTGCCGCCTTCACCGGCCATCAGGCGCGGCATCTTGCTTTCATTATAGACAGTCAGGTTAATGTTGGTCGCCACAGCCTTGTTATCCACACTGACGGCGGATGCCATCAGGCTGTCATCACCCAGACGGTCAACACTGATATTGGAGGCATATTTCTGAACATAATATTCCGGGCTGTCTGCCGGGTTGGGGGTTGGGGTTGGCGCAGGCGCAGCCGATGGGCTGCACGCCGACATCAACAGTAACACCAGCCCCAAAAAACATAAGCGGAAGAGCCTGTGTTGATTCACCATGTTTTTACCTCCTGATATACAAATTCTGTCAGAACTATAAAAGCATTGTTTGCTTTCGTCAATATCCAGATGAGGCCTGCAAACGGGGTCTTTAATACATATTAATGCATTTCAAACAATTCTCATAGGCTTGATGGGTAAGAGCAAAGCGGCCTGAGAGTTGCCTCGTCATAATTTCCTTGTTAGAATAGAATGGTAGTGATTAACAATATTATATTTTAAAGAGCGTTCTCTTTAAACAAAAAGGAGAAGCATGAATCAACAGCCTTTCACTTCACGACGAGCCCCCATTTACCAGGATATTCCCGATGAAAAATGGAATGACTGGCGCTGGCAACTTAGCAATCGGCTTAACTCGGTTGAAGATTTTGAAAACGTATTAAAACTCACCGACAGCGAACGAAAAGCCCTGAACAGCCAGGGATTGTTCCGAGTGGATATTACCCCTTATTTTGCCTCTTTAATTAATCCCGATGACCCCAACGACCCAATCCGGCGTCAGGTGATCCCCACGGCCGGTGAAATTTCACCTTTTACCGGTATGATGGAAGACTCACTGGCCGAAGACCGGCATTCTCCTGTGCCGGGCCTGGTGCATCGTTACCCCGACCGGGTTTTAATGTTGGTCACGACTCAGTGCGCCTCTTACTGCCGCTACTGCACCCGCTCGCGTATTGTGGGCGATCCATCGGCCACCTTTACGCGCAAAGAATTTGATCAACAAATTGAATACCTTAAAAAGACCCCCCAGGTGCGAGATGTGCTGCTTTCAGGCGGCGACCCGCTCACCATGGCCCCGCGCCTGCTGGAAGAATTATTAACCCGTCTGCGAGAGATTCCGCATATCGAAATTGTGCGCATCGGCTCGCGTGTGCCGGTTTTTATGCCCATGCGCGTCACCGACGAGTTATGCGACATGCTGCAAAAATTCCACCCACTCTGGCTTAACATTCATGTGAATCATCCCAATGAAATTACAGCCGAACTGGCCCAGGCCTGCGACAAATTAAGCCGCGCCGGTGTGCCTTTGGGCAACCAATCGGTTTTGTTAGCCGGAATTAACGATTGTGTTCATGTTCAGCGCAAACTGGTGCAAGACCTGGTACGCATGCGCGTGCGCCCCTACTATCTTTATCAATGCGACCTGGTGGAAGGTGCGGGTCATTTCCGCACGCCGGTTGCCAAAGGCATCGAGATTATCGAAGGGCTGCGCGGACACACATCCGGTTTTGCCGTGCCCACCTTTGTGGTGGATGCCCCCGGCGGCGGCGGCAAGATTCCGTTAGGACCCAATTATCTTGTCAGCATGTCTGACCACAAGATCGTTTTACGCAACTACGAAGGTTACATCACCACCTACGAAGAGCCCATCCAATACCAACCGCATGATCCCAAAACGTGCAGTTTCTGCCAGGAAAAACGGGTAGAAGCCGGACAATCGGGAGTGTTTGGGTTACTCGACAGCGAGGATATGTTCATCAAACCCGAAGGGTTTGACGATCTGCATAATCGCGGCGGTGGCGCCCACCGTTTGCGCGCGGATGAAAACAAGTGGAAACCCCTTGGCATTGGCTCGGGGGAAGAATAGGTTACAGGTTAAAGGAGATCACATGCACTATCGGCGTTTAGGGCATTCCGGAATCAAAGTATCTGAAATTTCGCTGGGAGCCTGGATCACTTTTGGCAACCAGATCAGCGAACAAACTGGCATCGATCTGATTAAGGCGGCTTACGACCACGGCATCAATTTTTTCGACAATGCCGATATCTACGCCAACGGTCAGGCTGAAAGTGTGATGGGCAAAGCCATTAAAGATATGCCGCGTGAAGCGCTGGTTATTTCCAGCAAGGTTTTCTGGCCCACCATACCCGGTCCCAACGGCCGCGGCCTTTCGCGCAAACATATCATGGAATCCTGCCATGCTTCACTGCGCCGCCTGGGCACGGATTATGTCGATCTTTATTTCTGCCACCGTTACGACCCGGATACGCCTTTTGAAGAAGTGGTGCGCGCTATGGATGACCTGATTCATCAGGGCAAGGTGCTTTACTGGGGCACCTCCGAGTGGGAAGCCGCGCAGGTCGCACAGGCTTATATGGCCTCCCGCCAGTTTGGCCTGGTTCCCCCCACCATGGAACAGCCCCAATACAACCTCTTTCACCGCGAACGCGTTGAAAGTGAACTGTCGCCGCTCTGTAAGGAATTTGGCCTGGGTCTGACCACCTGGAGCCCCTTGTTTTACGGTATCTTGTCCGGAAAATATAACGACGGCATTCCCGATGGCAGCCGCGCTTCCCTCCCCGATATGGCCTGGATTCGCGACCACATCACCCCTGAACGCATATCGATTGTACGCAAATTAACGGCTCTGGCACAGGAACTCGAAATCACCACGGCGCAACTGGCCATTGCCTGGATTTTACGCCGCAAAGAAGTCAGCTCGGTGATTACCGGCGCAACCCGCCTGGAGCAGCTTGATGAAAATCTGTATGCTTCAGAAGCCGCCGAAAAGCTGGATGAGGATATTCTGGACCGCATTGAACAAATCGTTGAAAACCTGCCCGAATAGACCCTCTCAACTTCAGCGGGCAAGCCGTTTATAAATCATGAAAAAACCATCTTCAGCCGAAAAGACCTGGATTATCTTTCAGGTATTGTTAGTTTTGGGCATTATTTATGCCGCCGTATTTTTCTTTGCCAACCAGACCGGTGCGCAAACGCCGGATATGTTGCAAGTCTTTCAGGTGGATGAATACGCCCAGTATCCGCATGTCATTCGCATGCTCACACCCGGCGATACTTTCTATCAGACGGTTCGTAATTTCATCATCTATCTGCATTATTTTTACGGATATATCTTTTATTTTGTTTCGGCATTGGTTTTACTGCCCCTGCGCCTGTTGGGCGGCAGTCAATGGGCTGAAAACACCCCCCTGGTGGTGGCTCTGCTGCGCGAAGGTGTGAATGTGCTGCCTGCGGTGGCCGCCCTGCTGCTGCTCACCTATATGCAAACCGGCTTTCGTTCCTGGCTGCGTTCCATCGGGCTTTTTTTACTGCTGCTCAGTGTTCCGGCAGTCACTGCCAACAACCTGTGGTGGCATCCCGACAGCCTGGGGCTGCTTCTGGTGGTAATGGTCTTTTTCTTTTTAGACCGCGACCGCCAGCGGTATGGCAGATTTTTTCTACTGGCTGCGGCTGCCTGCGGCGCGGCTGTAGGCACCAAATATCTGGGAGTGTTTTTTGGATTAACCGTTCCTCTTTACATTTATTTCGGGATTCAGAATAAAAAAATTACCTGGCGCAAGGCATTGGGCATGGCCGCCGCTTTTGTGGCAGTCATGGCTGCCGCAGTGGTGGTGACCAACCCGTTGCTGCTGCTGCCGCAGGAACGAGCGGCATTAATCCAATACCAGTTTTTGCAGTACCAGCAGACCATGAGCGGCATCATTCTGCAAAATACCCAGCCTTTTCTTGAAAACGGGCAATATCCGGCCGATTTTCAGGAAAATTATGGCACATTATTGTTCGTGTTGATGGCTTTTTTGGCCGCCGGCATTGGTATCTGGCGCAAACCTACCCGCCAGCGAACCCTATTGATGCTGGTTTTTATCCTGCCAATGGCATATACCATTTTTAACGCCGCCACCCGCCGCATTCATTACTGGCTGCCGGTCATGCTGCCATTATTTTCCTGTTTCATTTATCTTTTTCCCGACGCTCAAAACAAAAAGAAAACGATCAAGAATAAAAAAGATTTGCCATTCTGGAAGGTTAAATTTTATCAATACGCTCCCTGGCTTGCTTTTGCAGTTTTATTCACACAGTTTTGTATTTTCCTGCAAAGCGATTATAAAACCTATAACGAAGCTCTCAACCGCGAAAACACTTCGACCAGCCTGGGTTTCACCCGCCAGGTGAATGAGTTAATCTCCAGCCTGCCGGAACAGGATAAAAAATATGTCGCTTATCGCGACTGGCATATTTATTTTCCGGATAACCAGCGCTGGCGCGTGGAAATGAACTGGGACTTGATTGATGAACCCTATATTCTTTCGGTAAACCCCGATCTGATATTGCTCGAAGATGAAAACATCAAGTTATATGGCGATCCGCAAAACATCAATAATGCCGTTAATCCCGAAGACTTTAAACAGGCCGCTTTGTTTTATCAGGCCGCCAACAAAAATCAACTGAAGGGGTACCGGCTCATTTACCGCTCCTCTTTTGGCATTGCCCTGATTCGGGAGACGTTT
>JAJTBH010000300.1 GCA_021287005.1 Anaerolineae bacterium | reverse complement strand
TAGACAAATATGATTATGGGTGAGATAATTAATAAGAAATATTTCATTGTCTGCAAAATTGTGCAAATAAATTAATAACCGATACATTGTCACTACAGAGGGAAAAATGAGGATTAATATACAAGGAAAATTAACCATAGCTTTTTCGGTAATTTTATTTTTGACCGCTATGGTTGGCCTAATCGGTATCCTCTTTATGGGGAATATAACCAGGTTGGATCAGGAACTATATAATAAACAGTTCAAAGCAGTTAATTATGCCCAGGAAACCAATAAGGATCTGCTACTGGTGCAGCGTTCCATTCAATCGGCAATTCTATCCATAAATCAACCGGCTTTGTTGTCGGATCAACTGAATATAATCAAAACCAAATCGGCAGACATTAACGCTCAGTTCTCCAATTTGGAAGAATTAATGGAATTACAGGAGCAAAAAGACCTGCTGACGGCCTCAAAACAAAACTGGCAGGCTTATCAAGATTCAATTAATAAAGTTATTTTGGCCATTGATTCCGGCAATATGTCAGAGACCACCGCCACTTTAAATCAGGCAAATATTTTAGCGCAAGATTGCGAAAAATCGATTAAAACGCTGCTCTCTCTGGAAATGCAGAGAATAGAAACATCGGTCGCCGGCCATCAGCTTGTGTATCGTCAGGCCATTTTATATCAAAGTGTGATGACAGCCTTCGCAGTTATCATTGGTTTATTAATATTTTTATTCATCTCGCGAAAAATTACTGGTTCCCTGTCTGTTATCAATAAAACCGCTGCCAACCTTTCTCAAGGTAAACCGGATCGTTCTTTATCAGAAACTGCTCAGCCTAAAACTCGCCGAAACAAGGATGAACTGGGTGATCTGGCAATTGCCATGGATAACATGAGTCTGTATGTTTCTGACATGGCAAAAGCCGCTGACCGGGTTGCCAATGGAGACTTAACCGTAGAAGTTAAGCCAAAATCGGACCTGGATGAATTAGGCATTGCTTTTGCAAAAATGCTTAAAAACTTACGTGAGCTGGTGACCGTTGTGCAAAAAAATTCATCTGAGTTTGGAGACTCCACCCGGAAACTTCAACTGGCAGCCGAACAATCTAACCATGCCAGCGCTCAGATTACAAAGAGCATTCAACAGGTAACAGCGGGAATCTGCCATCAGACCGAAACACTTAATAAAACAGTGCAGTCAGCCGGCCAGATGAAATATGCGATTGAAAATGTGACGACGGGCGCGCAGGAACAATCCCAAGGCATCACACGTGCATCCGAGATTACTGCATTAATTAACCTGTCGATTGAACAGGTGACTGGAAATGCCAAAGCGGTGACGGAAAGTTCGGAACAGGCCGCCGAAGAGGCCCGTAAAGGAAGCCTGATTGTTGAAGAGACCCTGATCGGTATGGGGGCAATTCGCAGTAAAGTGGGACTTTCGTCCAAAAAAGTACAGGAGATGGGGCGACGTTCGAACCAGATTGGCTTGATTGTGGAAACAATAGAAGATATTGCATCGCAGACCAACCTGTTGGCGCTTAATGCGGCCATTGAGGCGGCGCGTGCCGGCGAACATGGCAAGGGTTTTGCCGTAGTTGCCGATGAAGTACGCAAACTGGCCGAAAAATCGTCCGGCGCGACCAAGGAAATCAGTACCCTGATTAAGGATATTCAAAATACGGTTATGGATGCGGTGCATGCCATGGAGGAAGGCGCAAAAGAGGTTGAAGTGGGGGTAAAAAGAGCCAATGAAGCAGGCACCGCTTTATTCAGCATTCAAGAAACGGCAGAAGCGGTTTACAACCAGGCCCAAGAAGCGTCTCATTCGGCCGATGTGGTTAGGAGTGCATCCAACGAACTGGTATCAACGATTGACCTGGTTTCTGCCGTTATTGAAGAAAATACGGCTTCAACCGGGCAAATGAGTATAAATTCAAATGACGTGAGCGGAGCTATTGAAAGTATTGCGGGGATCAGCGAAGTAAACAGCGCGGCCGTTGAAGAAGTGGCTGTCTCCGCTAAAGAGATGAACGCACGCACGGCAGAAGTGGCTGCGTCGGCGCGCGTTCTGATGGATATGGCGCAAATATTAACACAGATCACAGCACAGTTTAAATTGGTTTGATAAACCAAACGAAAACATAATACGGACCAATGGATTCATAAAAAGTTCGCAGAGTCTGGCGACGGAAACTGTAGGCAAGCTAATTATTAAGCCTTTCTCTATAACTAATCCTGAAAATTCAATTGGCCTAATCCCTGACATATGATATAATATTTAGCTTGTGGCCTTATGGTCACAGATGATCGTGCCAGGTTAAAGCACCTCGCCGGTATCGGCCAGGTGCTTTTTTTTATGTTCAGGAGTATTTTTGTATGTCTTTAGAGTTTGAGAACTTAGGCTTGCAACCCCGGTTGGTGCAGGCAATTAATCAACTGGGTTACGAACAACCCACGCCCATTCAACAATCGGCTATTCCGGTATTACTGGAAGGGCATGATGTAATCGGGCAGGCGCAAACCGGTACGGGGAAAACAGCAGCCTTTGTTTTACCCATGTTACAACAAATCGAAGCGAATGTTGGTTTTATTCAGGCCCTGGTTTTGGCCCCGACCCGCGAACTGGCCATTCAGGTGGCTGAAGCGGCGGGCGGTATGGCCAGCCAATCACAGGCGCGCATTCTGGCCGTGTATGGCGGCCAATCCTACCAGATTCAGACGCGTCAGTTAAGACGCGGTGTGGATGTGGTGGTTGGCACCCCCGGTCGTTTGTTGGATTTAATCAATCAGAAAGAACTCGATATCAGCCAGGTGCGTTACCTGGTGCTGGATGAAGCCGATGAAATGTTGGAAATGGGTTTTATTGAAGATGTTGAAACCATCTTAAAACTGATTTCCGCCCAACATCAGACGGCGCTCTTTTCCGCCACTTTACCCGAAGCCGTGCGCAACCTGGCCGAACGTTATTTAACCAACCCTCAGAAAATTTCAATCAACCCCAAACGTTTAACGGTTGAAGGTATTGAACAGCGTTTTTGTGTGGTGCGCGAAGATAACAAACTGGCCGCTTTAACCCGCTTGCTGGAAGCCGAAGATGTTAAAAGTGCCCTGATTTTTGCCCGTACCAAGGCACGCGCCCAGGAACTCTCGGATGAATTAAACCGGCGCGGGATTACGGCCGAGGCTTTACATGGCGACCTGAACCAGTCGCGCCGCGAAGCCGTTTTACAACATTTTCGCCAGCGCACCGTCAGCCTGCTGGTGGCAACCGATGTAGCCGCCCGCGGTCTGGATATTGACGATATCTCACATGTTTTTAACTATGATGTCCCGCAGGATACCGAAGATTATGTACATCGCATCGGGCGTACCGGCCGGGCCGGACGCAAGGGCGTTGCCATTTCGTTTTTCACCTCGCGCGAACGCCGTAAACAGGGGCAAATTGAGGCATATACCCGCCAGAAGATCAATGAAATCTCCATTCCCAGTCGCGAAGAGATATTAAAACGCCGCGACGAACGTTTTATTCAGCGCCTGACCGAACAATTGGGCCGCGGTTCCATCTCGCATGAACGCTCCCTGATATCTCAACTGGAAAACACCAGTTTTGATATATTCGAAATCGCTGCGGCGGCCATTCGTCTGGCGCGGGCAAATGAGGCCAATTCGCCTGTGGAAGAAATTATGGATCCCGTGAAAGAACATAAACGCCACAAAAAATTCGGCGAGAAATTTGCCGAAAGCGAACCGGCATCAACGCGTCACGGCAAAAAAGGCCCACGGAAAGATAATTTTGAAACATCCGATAAAAACGATTCTCAGCCGCGCCGCAGCCGTCGCCAACAGGGCACGGAACCGGGCATGGTACGTTTGTTGTTGAATCTGGGTGGTGTGCATGGCGTGCGCCCCGGCGATATTGTCGGCGCGATTGCCAGTGAAGTGGGCATTCCCGGCCGCGCCATCGGCGAGATTGATATTCGCAAGGATTTCAGTTTTGTGGATGTGGCCGAAAAACATGTCAACCAGGTGTTAAAGGGCAGCACCGGGCGCTATTTTTTGCGCGGTAAACCGGTGATGTTAAAACTGGCCAACAACTAAGAATTTATTCCCGATATTCAAAAAGCGGAGCTCGTATGTCGTGTGAGCTCCGCTTTTATGTTTAAAATCTTATTATTTTTAATGATTATCAGGCGGTAAGGCCAGGTTAACCGGGATTAACAACAACGGAAAATGCCCGGCTTGGGCAATAATTTTTGATGCCACGCTGCCGGCCCAGAAAGCTTTCATACCGGCTTTACCATGCGTGCCGATCACAATTAAATCGGCTTTGTGCTCGCGGGCTGACGCCACTACCTGGTTGGCCGGGTCGCCGCGGCGAATTTCAACATCCACCGATAAGGCGTAGGTCTTTTCCCATTCATAGGCATGTTCCTGCAAATGTGCGGCGGCATCCGTTTCGGCGATTTCCAGTAATAAACTGGTAGCCCCGGGCAGCAGCCGGCCCGAAGCGGCTTGTTCACTGCTTAAAGTCCCCAATGTCGGCACCACTTGCAGCAGCCGCAGGTGAGCGTTAAACTGCTGTGCCAAGCGGGCAACCAGCGGCAGACCGGATTCGTGTTCGATCACGCCATCATGCGCGATTAAGATTTCGGACAGGTCAAAATTACTGTCCCTGGATATTTCGGGGTGCAGCAAAAGCACGGGAGTTTTGCCCTGGCTGATGACCTGCTGGGCGATGTTGCCCATCACCCAATCATGCAGGCCGCTGTTGCCGTGGGCGCACATCACAATCAGGTCCTGGGCCAGTTCGCCGGCGTGGCTGACGATGCTGGCGGCCACATTTTCGACCTCCTCGGTGTGAACATGCCGTTCCACATGCGTTTCTGCGGGGAACCATTTTTCAGCCATTTCGGTCAGATAATTACAGGCATCTTCCTCTTTGGTGAGATGCCGCTCGCCGTGCACGCTTTCGGGGGCATTCCGTTCAATGACGTGAATCAGCGTGATGGCAGCGTTAAGTTTTTGATTAAGCCTGGCCACGGTGGCTAAAAC
>JAJTBH010000299.1 GCA_021287005.1 Anaerolineae bacterium | reverse complement strand
AAAGTTAAAAAAGTCTTTGTTTCACCGAAGACGACTCAGGGAAAATTAACGGATTATTAAATAATGTTGCGAAAGAATGGACTATCCGGCTATGGAATTGGGCCGCCGTAGTTATTCTTCTTAATCTGCAAGCTTAATTATTAATAAAACGGTCACAATTATCTTTCATAATCATTTCTGAAGATGAATAAAACCCCGTAAATCCATTAAGGATTATAGACAAATGTACTGGTATATCTGTCAGGAAAATTTGACAAAAATACTCTAAAAACATGCCGAAAATAACAAACTCTCTGCCGATAAATAATAATTAAGGCAGAGAGTTTGTTGTTGGATGGAATATCGATTGAAATTTGTTTATTGCGCCAGCCAGGAATAGACATAACCCTTAAGCTGCGGGAGGCGAAAGATGGCGCAGGTGTCCACTTCTATCAACCCTAATTCGGGTGAAAAACTGGAAGAAGCGGGGTCGTGGACGCTGACAACCACCCATTTGCCGTCAGGGCTCCAGACCGGCACGGTTGCCACCAGAGGATAAGGGTCGGAAATCAACCGTTGACCGGAGCCATCCAGGTTGGCAATGTTAATGCCATAATGTTCTCCGGGTAGCATAACTTCAAAGGCTACTTTTTTCCCATCGGGCGAGATCGCCACGCCTGCATTTTCGTAGTTGACCTCAAAGAGAGGGGTAACCTGACCATCGTCAATGTTAATCATTTCCACAGATGCGCCGCTCTGCTGCTCAACCGTATAAATAATGGCTTTACCATCCGGCGTCCAGGTTTGAGCTTTACTGGCCGTATGTCCGGTTTCCAATGCGCGGGCGTTGGCGCCGTTCCATGCGCTGATCCAGATCTGATAAGGGCCTGGCGCACCGATTAAACCGGATGCCGGGCCGCGTGTGAAGGCAAACCGGTCCCCATCCGGCGACCATAACACGCCGCGGTCTGCCCGGCTTGAGCCGTTATACATCATTTTTTGCATGGTTTTCAGATCTACCAGAACCAACCCGTCTGAAGTGGTGAAAATGACTTTGCTGCCGTCAGGAGAAAGCGATGGGGTATCTCCTTTGCCCAATTCCAGGCTGTCGCTGCCATTAAAATTGGCAACTCTGACATAATATTCGGCTAACCCTTCAGAAAGATAAGCCAGGGCCAGTTTACCGGTTAAAAGACCGGCCGGGCCGTTAACATTCCAGGGTGCTGCCTGCTGCCAGGAAGTTTGCGTCAGGCAGGTTTTTTCAGTCGCACCGGATTGTTCATCTGCCGCTACAGGAGCAGTCGGTAAATCCAGGCTGGTTTGCCATGGACCGGCCAGCTTGAATGAAATCAGGTTTATTTTTACGTGAATAACGCGCCCGGGCAGCCCGTTGGGATAAAACAGGCCGGCCTCTCCCGAACCGCCGCCCCCGCCCATTTCCTGTGCCGGAAGGTCGGCGTCAAAAAACACAGCCGACTGAATGGGGGAATGAGCGTCAAAGACGAAAATCAGATTTTTGCCGCCAGCATCCAGCCTGGCCGATTTAATTAACAGGCTTTGACCGGCTATTTTAATCTCGCGATTTAAATCCCAGGTTTGACCGGCGCCCGGATTGGGCCCGGGGTCAAAATCGAAACTGTCATTTACAGCCTGATCCACATGAATGGCATCCAGACGCAGCGTGAAGGGGCCGCTGCCTGCCAGAGCGCTGCTTTTGAAAGCCAGCGGATATTCACCGCGTTTGGGGTCGGCTTTACGCCCTGATAATGGGTCGCTGCTCAAGACAATCTCCTGGCCGGCAGCATTCAACAGGTGCACGGCGTCATCTTCATACCAGACAAAACTGGCCTGGGGCGATAAAGCTTTCAGGGTGCCGTATAACAGGTATCCATCCTCCAGCGCCGCGTAGGATTCAAAATACATCTCAAAATCGCCGCTTTTAATCACCGGCTCAGAATTTGCCGTGGGGGTTGCGCTTTGCACCGGGGGTGTTTTTTGCGCTGCCTCGGTGACCGCCGGAGTGGGCGTGGATAAATCTGTCAGCGGGTAAATGGTTACCCGGGGTGACAGGGCCACAAAATGCAGGGGGATTTCCACGGAACCGCCCGACAGGCTCACATCACTTTGTTCTAAACAGGGGAAAATCATGGTCACATCATTAATGCTGGCAGGAATGGCCGGAAAAACCACTCTGCGGCTGTACCCCGTGTCCCAACTGCTGCCGCTGGAATCTCCGCTTAACTGTTTGCCGTCAGGCAAACGCAGGTAAGGTAACTGCGTGCAATGTTTTGCGGCGGGTTTGTTTTCGTAAAACAGATTGTCAACTGTGTAAACCAGCACGCTTTGTTGTGAATCGAGCAGAGCCTGTTTAATTGTGATTCGGCCTTCGACGCGGTTTACCTGAACGACACCTGGCAGGGTGCGCATGGGGGCGCTTTGATCTACCAGCCCGATGCCGGGAAGATAAGCCAGCAGGCGCGTTATGGCTTCAACCGCCACGGGGGCGTAAACTAAAGCCAGCGAAACAAACATTAATATTATGGGTATGGCAATAAACCATCTCAGCGACTTGCGAGAACCCGTTTTTACGGTTGATGTTTTGCTTAATATTTCTGGCAGAAGATTGATCTTGCCGGAATAATGCTCGCGGGCGATTTCTTGTAAAACTTGATTGCTGGACCTGTTTTTCATTGTGCCCTCCGATCGGATACAAGTAAATGTTGTAAACGTTGCCGGGCGTTGTTTAATAACCATTTGATGGTGCCCGGTGATACGGAAAGCGATTCCGACATTTCTTTTTCGCTCATTTCAAGGTAATAACGCTGAACAACGACCAATCGCTGGCGTGGGGATAACTTCTCCAACGCTTGATATATTTCATTTTTTAATTGTTTGTATACCACCTCGTCTTCCGTCTGGCTGACCTGCGTCATTAAACGTTCCAGATAAGGCAGATTTTGAACGTCTTCAAAAGATTGTTTGTGCGCCTCCCGCTCCAGGCTGTTAAGAGCGGCATTCATCACACTCCGCAGTAAATAGGGCTCGAAGGGGCGTTTTTCGTCAAAATGTTGAATAAAACGATAGATTTTTAAAAATGTCTCCTGAACGATATCTTCCGCCAGTTGTTCGTTGCGTGTGATTAAAAAGGCCGTATATATGGCTTTATTCTGATAACGAACAACCAAAACTTCCAACCCGCTCAAGTCGCCCTTTTTCATAGAACGAATAGCTTGTTGATCATCCATGTATTACTCCAATTTTTTAAGATCACTATATATACAGGCTGATCTCTAAAAAGGTTGGGGGATCATTTAAAAATTTCATATGGCAAATCATTCCCAGCATAAAACAGGGTGTGTTTCCCCAAGAATTATTTTATACCCTTTACCAATACCATTCACACAATTTTGTCTCGGAATGAATAAAAAAAACCGGCTGTAAATAACCAGTCGGTTTAAAACAAATTATCAAACGAAATTAATTGTGTGGAAAAGTTCGAAGACTTAAAAAATAACCTGTGCGGATGTTAAAGAAAACCAGGTTAAAAAGGAGGGTTATGATCATCCAGGGTAATCAAGCCGTGCTGGATGGCCAGCTTTACCAGATCGGGGATGTTATGAATATCCAATTTGGTCATAATGCGGCTTTTATAAGTCTCAATACTTTTAACCGAAAGTGATAAGGATTCGGCAATTACGGCGTTACTTTTTCCTTCAACGATCAACTGCAGCACTTCCCGCTCCCGTGCGCTTAAACTTTCCAATGGATTGGAAATTGGCATGGAGCGTAATTGATCGATATATTTGGTAATGATTGTATCCGAAATAACCTTGGAGAAATAACGTCTGCCTTGAGAAACGGCCAGAACAGCTTCAATCACTTCCTGACCGACCGATTCTTTTAATAGATAACCGGACGCGCCGGCTTGAATGGCGCGATTGATGTGTTCATATGAAAAATACATTGATAAAATTATGACCTTGATATCCGGATACAGATTGCAAATCTGGCGCGTGGCTTCAATGCCGTTCAGGTCCGGCATGGCAATATCCATGACGACGACATCCGGTTTTGATTTTTCAATCTCTAAAACCGCCTGTCTGCCATTTACTGCATTTCCAACCACGGTTATGTCTTTGTGCGTTTCCAGTAAGAGGCGTAACCCGTCCCGTATAATTCCATGGTCATCAACCAAAAAAGTGCGAATGCCCATTTTTACCCCGATCTAATCAAAAACATATTCAGGGGTTTTATTATCCGATATTACCTTTGGCTTGTTTATCGGGTAATCTTGATATATTTTGAATAAATTCTCAACGATTGTTGAATTAAAATGGAACTTCAACGATAATACTGGTTCCGCAGCCAACTTTTGACTCCACTTTTAATAATCCACCGGCTGACTCGGCTCGTTCTTGCATCGATAAGATGCCCCAATGAGACTGTTTTGCCAGTTTTTTAAGCAAGTCGGTGTCAAAGCCATCACCATCATCTTTAACCAACATATAAATTTTTTCCGCTTCAACCCGAAAATTAATTAAAACCTGTCTGGCGTGAGCATGTTTTACCACATTATTTAATGCTTCCTGGGCAATGCGAAACAGGGCAATTTCAATTGTTTCGGGAAAACGGAAAATTAACTCTTCGGGTTGAATGGTTATCTTTATGTTACTGCGATATGCTATATGAGCACAATAAATTTGTAATGCACCAAGGACGCCGTCCTCTTCCAATCCGACCGGGTGCAAATCATACATCAGGCTGCGGGTCCTTTCGCCGGTCTGCCGCACCAGTTCCAGACAATCGTTGATTCGTTCCTGCAATTCTTCAACCGGGTGGGTATTTAATTGGGTTTTAATGACATTTAATGCGATGCTTAAAGCGGTCAGGTTTTCACCCACGCTGTCGTGTAATATATCGGCCAGTTGGTGCCGTTCGGTCTCCTCCACTTTTGCCAGGCGGTTTGAAATGGAGAGTATCTTCTGATGCGCCAGGCGGCTTTCGGTGGAATCGACCAGCAAACACTGAACGGCAATTTTATCTTCGTATTTAATACTTGAAATATCAACATCCAGCCAACAGATG